>JAIRSS010000044.1 GCA_031255315.1 Spirochaetaceae bacterium | reverse complement strand
TGATCTCCGCCGGTGTTGACGCGATCATCATTATGACCACCAATGTGGAAACCGGACAAAAGGGTGCCCAACTGGCCAATGCGGCGAAAATCCCCTATTTCCTGGTGGACAGTTCCATCACCGACGGGCCCGGCAAAGCCCAGGGCCGGGTTGATGTCGATATGGTCGGCGTCGGCCGAATGCTCGGCGAATACGTGGTAAAGAACAAACTCGGAAGCGGCGGCGGCTACTTGATCCTGGGCGGTATGCCCGGCGATCCCGGTACCAGTAAATATATACAGGGATTCCAGGCCGCCATGGCAACGGATCCCGGTTACCGCATGCTTTCTGAAATTCAGTACGGTGAATGGGACCGGAAAAAGGGTGAGGATGTAATGCGCAACTACCTGATCATGCACAACAAGATAGACCTGGTCTACGCCATGAACGAGGAAATGGCCTTCGGCGCCTCCGTTGCGATAAAGGAAGCGGGCAGGGACAGGGAGATTACCCTGGTAACGGTCAACGGATCGCCTGTGGGCAAGGAAATGCTGCAGGCCGGGACCGCAAAGGTAACCGTCGGCTGGGCCCCGTCGGAAAACGGTATACTGGCGGCCATCAAAGCCCTGGAGTACCTCGCCGGTACGCCCCAGCCCGAGTACACGGAGGCCGCGATAAAGCTGCTTACCCCGGACAATCTTGCCGAATACACCGACTGGGATGTGGAAGTACAGGCTTCCCGGTATCAATCTACATTGAAAGAACTTAACCTACTGAATTAAAGCCGCCCCGACCAACGCCGGTTTATAAGCCGGCGTTGGTTTGCCGAAACAGTTTGTCTTTTTACCAAGGAGAGTAATTTTATGGAAAACATGCAGGAACTGTATGACGCCCGGTTAAAGCGGGTTAGCGACGCGGTACAATTGAAGGAGCCGGACAGGGTACCCATCGTTCCGGTATTTCAGGCATTCCCGATTTATTACGCGAAAAAGTGGACCATTAAAGACATTATGGAAGATTACCGCCGGGGGGCGGAGGTATGGGATATCTTCTATGAACATTATAAACCGGATCTGGGCTGGGATCCTATTTCATTTTACCCTGCGGATTATCTGGAATACTCCGGTATAACCTGGTTCAGATGGCCGGGAAAACATATTAGCGACCCCAATATGATGTACCAATTCATTGAAGGCGAATACATGAAAGAGGATGAATACGCGGAGGCGGTTCATGACATAACCAAATTTATGATGAACAAATGGTTGCCCCGGAGTTTTTCAAATTTGGGCGGCCTTGCGAAGGTTGATTTCCGCAATTCCATGTGGTTCGGCCACATGGGAGCCTTTGCCGCTTTTTCCGATCCGGAGGTCATCCAAACCTTTGATACCCTGGTAAAAACCGGAAAGCTCCTGGCGGAGTGGTTCGCCTATCTGGGCGAATACCAGGCCCATATGAAAGAAAAATTCGGCATGCCGCCCCTCTACGCGGGTTTTGCCTTCGCGCCCTTCGACATGATCGGCGACAGTATGCGGCGAACCCGGGAAATTCTGATGGATATGCTGGAGCGTCCGGATGAACTGCTGGCCCTCATCGACGTGGTAACCAAATTCGCCATCAAGGATACCATCGCCGGCTGTCAGGGCAAGGCAGTACCCTATGTCTGGTTCTGGCTGCACAAGGGCATAGACAGCTTCATGTCCGATGCGTACTTTAAAAAATTCTACTGGCCCTCACTACGGCAGTACCTTACCGAAGTGGCGGAGGCAGGCCTGACCCCCGTGGTATACGTGGAAGGGGCCTATAACAGCCGCCTTGAGTATTTAACCGAAGTTCCCGCAGGCAAGGTGATCTACAATTTTGAATATACCGATATGGCGCAGGCGAAAAAGGTCCTGGGCGGACATTCCTGCATCATGGGAAATGTCCCTATCGTTCCCCTTATGTACGGCGAAAAACAGGAAATTGAGGATTACTGCAAATGGCTCATCGATACCTGCGCCCCTGGGGGCGGCTTTATCATGGATACCAGTACCATGGTGGACAACGCGAAACAGGAAAATATCGATGCCATGTTTGAGACGACCCTTAGCTATGGGGCGCATTGAACCGTCGCCGCCTGTGCGAGGGTAAAACGCCCGCCGCCACCCGCCCGTGATGCCTCAAAACAAAACCTAGCCGAAAAGAATGGATGCATCAAAACTAAAAACCTAGCCCAAAGTATACTGGCTCCACTGGAGTGTGGAGCAAATGAGGTTAGGCATGAAAACCAGGCGGGAAATTTATGAGGCGCATTACCGGCGTTATCAGCGGGCGGGGAAGCACGAGAAGGGGGAGATCCTTGACGAGGTGGCCGGGACGACCGGGCTGAACCGGGATCATCTGGCCCATGTGCTTTCAAGCTATGGGAAGGAGCAGGGGGCCCGGGTTGAGGGGCAAGCGGGAGTGGGGGAAGCCCGGCAGAGGCGCCGGAAGCGGGAACCGGGGAAGCGCGGGGGGAGGCCGGCCCGGTATCAGGACCCGGCCTTTGTGGCTCTGGTGACGCGCCTGTGGGAGGACCACGGGCGGCCCTGCGGTCGGAAACGAAGTTTCCGCAACTGCTGGCACCCCTGCTCCGGGGCATGCTCGACTTTCTGGCCGCGTCGAAAGAGCCTGAGTACGGCATCAGCGATGAGCAGCAGGGCCTGCTGGCAACGGTCAGCGGCGCCCAACTCGACCGGCTGCTACGGCCCGCGCGAAAGGAGCTGGAGCTTCGAGGGCTCAGCACGACCCGGGCGGCGGGGGCTTCCCTGCGGTCCCAAGTACCGCTTTTCGGCTAGGTTTTGTTTTGAGGCATCACGACCGCTATAATCCCTGTAATCCGTGGCCCCTGGCGCCATGTATCTTTGTCATGCAGTCTAAGCAGCCTGCTGGAACCGGGTGATATTTCATGCGTTTATCCTGGATTACCGCACTCGTCTATTGACTTGATGTTCTCCGTCCCTGTAAGATTTAGATGTGGAGGGTATTGATGACCGATGTTCATAATGAGATGCTTGAAGATGAAGATTTTGATACAATTTTATCATCGGACATAGAATTTTCCGGAACCCTTCAATTTGAGAAGCCCTTTCTTATTCGGGGGAAGGTTTCCGGAATCATTGATGCGAAAGGACTTCTCGTTGTGGATGAGTCTGCGGTGGTGGAGGCCAGTATTGATACCTCCAAGGTGATAATTCGGGGGGTCGTGAATGGGGATGTGACCGCTACAGAAAAGGTAGAAATATCCGCAACCGGGAAATTGACGGGAAACATAATAACACCCAAGATTAGTATGGAGACAGGGTGTTCTTTTAATGGTTTGTGTACAATGAGGGAATCAAATTTACCATCTGAAAAATGAGAGCAGTTTGCCGAAGGGTTGGCGCGGCGCTGGCGCTGGCAGTTTGTTGCGCTTCGCGCTTAAAATCCCAAAAAATCGACTGTAAGGCGATTTCTTACGCTACAAACTCCGTCGGACCGAAGGTCCGCAGCAGGCCGGATAATCGGGATTTTTGTGGTGCTGATGGCGCAAAAATCCATAAACGCACCAGGCTGTTGGCGCTGTTCCTGTTTCAAATCGTTGCTGTTTATGCCCAGGTCAAGCCTGATGCGCTTTTCGAATACCAAAGGGGTAATTACCAGTCGGCGGTTGGTATTTGCACGGACGAGATAGCGGCTGACCCATACAACATTGAATCCCATGTTGTCATTTGTTGGAGCCTTATCCAACTTAACCAGTATGAAGAAGCCCGTACGTATGCTCTGGCCGGAAGGAACATCAGTCGGTATGATATTAGGCTCGTTGAAATCCTTGGGGAAGTGAATTATTACCAGGGCCGGAATGTCGAATCGCTTCAATATTTTCAGGAATACATCAATCTCGCCCCGGAGGGCGGCCGTCTTGATATGGTTTATTATTTCCTGGGTGAAATATATATACGTCTTGGCCGGTTCCGTCACGCGGATATAGCTTTGTCCACAGCGGTGTATTATATGCCTGGAAACGCCGCGTGGTGGACCCGTCTGGCCTATGCCCGGGAAAGCGCCGGGGACTTACAAGACGCGGCGCGGGCGTATGAACAGGCGCTGACCCTTAACGACCAGCTTTCCGACGCCCGCCGCGGCCTGGAGCGGACCCGGCGCTCCCTGGGGAACCGCTAATATCAATGCCTTCCCTCGCTATAATGACGCTTGGGTGCAAACTCAATCAGCTTGAAAGCGAGGCTATCGCCGCGTCTTTTAAAAACGAAGGTTTCAGCCTGGTTCCCTGGCCGTCCGCCGCGGATATTCTGGTGGTGAATACCTGTACGGTTACTTCCAAAGCCGAGCAAAAAGCCCGGCGCATTATCCGCAAAGCCCTCACGGACAATCCCACTTCCCTTATCGTTGTAACCGGCTGCTATGCTCAACTTGACGGACCCGCCGTGGCTGCTCTGGAGGAGGAATTCGCGGAAGCGCGTCCTTCTCCCGCCGGGAACCGTCTTATCGTGGTACCCGGGGATCTCAAGTCCGCGTTGCTTGCGCTGCCCCGGCGTCTCAAAGCCGTGTGTCTGAGGGCCGGCCTCGAAACATGGCGTGAGGATGCGGCGGTGGGGGATCCCTTTGCCTTCAACGCCGGGGGTTTCTCCTTCCATTCCCGGCCGTTCCTCAAAATACAAGACGGCTGCGATCACAACTGCTCGTATTGCCGGGTAACGCTGGCCCGGGGAAAGAGCGTAAGCCTGGATGCCGGAACGGCGCTGGAGCGGCTCCGGGAGCTTGAAGCCCGGGGATACGGTGAAGCGGTACTCACCGGGGTCAATATTACCCAATACCAGGACGCCGGTGGAAGGGAGGGGGCAAAGGCGGAGGGAACGGTCCGCGATCTGCCCGGGCTTTTGGACGTTCTGCTTCAGGGTACTTCCCGTATCGCTATCCGGCTCTCCTCCCTGGATCCCGGGAGCATACGAACGGAATTGCTCGCCGTTATACAGAACCCGCGGATACGGCCCCATTTTCATCTTTCGGTCCAGTCCGGAAGCGGGGAAATTCTCAGGCGGATGCGCCGGCATTATGCCCCGGAGGACATACCGTCGGCGGTACAGAGCCTTCGCTCCTGCCGGGAAGACCCGTTTATGGCGTGCGACATCATCGCCGGCTTCCCCGGAGAAACCGCCGCGGAATTCCAGCGGACCTATGAACTCTGCCGGAGTCTTGATTTCGCCTGGATCCACGCCTTCCCGTATTCACGGCGTCCCGGGACCGCCGCCGCCGCCATGAAATCTTTCGTGAATGAAGGAGACGCCGCCACCCGGGTAGAAGCCCTCATGAGCCTGGCATGGCATGGCAGGGAAGACTATGTCAAGCGCTGGCTGGGGAAAACCGTAGAAGCCCTCACTGAAGCCCCCGGCGAAGACACCGGTCCCTATATCTCAGCGGTATCGGAGAACTACCTCAAGCTGGCGGTTCCCTCGCCGGGCGGGGCCGCCGCGTTTCCTTCAGGGACGCGCCTGCGCTGTCGTATAACCGACCTTCCGTCGGACGCTTCGGGATGGTTTGACGCGCTAGGGGAAATCATCCCGAAATAAGACGGCGTTCTGAAATTATTGTATCAAGCCTGTGTTTGACGGGAAGAAAGCGCGCCGGTCATCCGGTCTGGAGACCGCGAAGGATCGAGGTTAGCGTTACGTCATGCCGTAATGCAGCCCGTGTCATTGCGAGGAGTGAAGCGGGTCGCTGGGCGGCGCAATCCAGACGAGCAGTTGCTTCACCGGATTACTCCCGGCAATTTGCCCCACACCCGCGTGGCGGGTCTCCTGCTGCTGTTCCTCTTTCGTCCGTGAGGCCCCTGTACCGGCCTCTGGTTGAATTTGGAATTACCGGGAATTTTCCAGGGCATCGGCATCTGAAAATCTATCTCTTTGTGGGGTATCATGGAGAATTGGAATTCCGGGAAGGCCGTCAATTTGCTGTAAATATTTATAGTACAATGAATTAGCCGCGAATGGGCCGCCAAAAATTCCAAAAATCAAATGCGAAAAAAAGCGAAAAACCCACTGAAAACGCGAGTGGGGGGCGACTTTTGACCAGGTTCCTTAAAAGGCTTTAATACCCTTTAAATGCCGTTTTATGGTGAGTTCCTTCAATGTATGCAATTAAAAAATCGTAAATCCGGCAGGATTTTGGATAGGCTGTACTTGTTTTTGGAAGCCTAAGGTGGGAACTAAAAAGCAGTTTCTAAAAAAGGTGGGAACTATTGACGTAAATCCATATAATATAAAGAGTTATAGCTTCATTGAAAGAAGAAGGTGGGAACTATAGTCAGTTCCCACCTTTGGGTCGAAATTTTCCGCAATGTAGTTCCCACCTTTAGTTAATCATCGCCCCGATTTGGCCGTAACAAGCAGCGTACTCTGCCAAAAATGCGAAATCTGTCACCGTATGACGATTCTGTC
>JAIRSS010000026.1 GCA_031255315.1 Spirochaetaceae bacterium | reverse complement strand
GCATGGTAGGATTCATCTTTGCGTATTCGGCGTATGCGTACATACCCCGGTTCCCCGCCCCGAGAAGCAAGACCTTAACTGGTTCCATGGCTGACTCCTTCGTTGGAAATAGACTTGTTGGGCAACCTGCCGGTTGTCGAACGATTCCAATCATACACCTCCCGGACGGATTTTTCAAATTATCCGGGGAACCTTGTCCGGGGAGCCTCTGAACAGCTTGTTTTTCAGAAGCCTGAAGCCTTTCAAAAATTCATTCTTAACAAACGTTAAGGTCAGCCATAAAACATTCCGGCGGACCGGCAAAACCCCTGAAGTTTCCGCAGGGTTCTGCCGTTGAGCGGGTAAACGGGCTACTCTTTTTTCCGCGCAAGATAGGCCGTGTTAAGCGCCGCGCCGATCAACAGCAGGATGCCTATAACCGTGATTGAGGGGAACGCGACCTTACGGCAGGCCATGGTATGCATGGCGCAGCCGCCGATAAGCCCGTGGGGGATCAGCAGGACAAGAAGGGCGGCAAGAAATATCCCGATGCTGAGTCCCATGCGTATTTTGGATGACGCGAAAAAGAAAGAAACCAGTCCCAGGACGGCGATTAACGATCCAACGCCCAGTTCAGCCTGCGCCGACCAGTGGCACCGCATAAACCCGCCTTCGGCTGTCAGGCCGCAGACTTTGAACAAAAACCGCGGTCCCGCCGCGACAAGCAAGCCCAGTACAACCGCCGCGCTTCCGCCAATAATCCGGTTTTTCATAACAACGCCTCCCCGCGTATGTGATTTTCTATGAACTATGAACGGCGGCTTAGGTTCCCCGCCTCCATCGTATAGGTCTGATTCGCGTGATTCAGCGTGTCAGGTTCGTGGGTTACCATGAGTACCGCCGTCCCTTTCCCCGCAATGGCGGCGAAGAGTTTCATGATTTCCGCCGTGGTCTCCGTGTCCAGATCGCCGGTCGGTTCGTCGGCGATAAGGAGCAGGGGGTCGTTCATCAGGGAACGGGCAATGGCCGCCCGGCGCATCTCACCGCCCGAAAGTTCCCTGGGATACGAGGCGGCAAGATGGCCGATTCCAACCTGTTCGAGCAGGAGATAGGCCCTCCCTTCCGCGTCTCCTTCGCGCCAGGACAGAAACCACGGGATACATACATTCTCCAGCGCCGTAAAATTGGACAGCAGGCTCTGTCCCTGGGCCACATACCCGATCTTCGCGTTCCTGAAAAATGAAACATCCTTATCGTTCAAATGATGAATATTCAGCCCTTCAAACAAGACGGTTCCCTGAGTAGGGGAAAGCAGCCCCGCGCACATATTGAGCAGGGTGCTTTTCCCGCTGCCGCTGCGTCCGGTGATGCTGATAAAATCCCCCGGCTCAACGGAAAGGTTTGCGCGGTTTACCGCGTGAAAGGCGCGGCCCCCCCGGCTGTACTCTTTGCTTAGTTCCTTCAGTTCGAGCAGGCCCATTTATTCCCCCTCCCGCATGGTAAAGTAGGTTTCCGCCCGGCTGATTTTCAGGGCCCCGTGGAGGGACGCCAGCGGCCCGGTAAGGGCGGAGAGGAACAGGCAGGAAAGGGCGATCAGGGTGACGGTAAGCGGCGAGGCGGCCAGATAGGGCAGCCCAAGGGATTCGCCGATAAGGACGCTGAACGGAAAGATGATGATACAGGCGAGGGTAATCCCCGCGACGCCTCCGGCAATTCCGGCGAGGAACGATTCCCAAAGCGCCAGGGCGGCAAGTTTTTTCCGGGTGGCCCCCAGGACGCGCAGAATGGCGAATTCCTTTTTACGCTCGTGGATGCTTCCCGAAAAGGCTACGGTTAGAATGAGTATGGCCAGTATCCACAAGAGGACGGAAAAAAGGCGGATATAGGAAATAAACCCCGAAAGGGTCTCCCCTATGCTGGAAAACACGCTCTGGGAAACCAGCACTTCCACCCCCGCGTTCGCGCGGCGTATGGCGGCGGCAAGGGTCCGGGGGTTCTGGCCGGGGGCGGTCTTGACCAGGACCGCGGATATGTTCATCTGCCGCATCTCCCGGTCCTGGACCGCCAGAAAGTCATAGCCCTCCGCCTTGGCCTGGGCGATAAGCTGCCGCATGGTGTTCATGGTCATAAAAACCGAGGTGTCCAGCCCGCTCGCGCTTTTTGAGAGCCGCGCCGCCACCGGATAGGTGTGATTCAAAAGCCGTATGCTGTTGGTGCGGCTCAGGGTGATGCGGCTACCCGCCACAACCTGCCCGTCTTCTATGCGCCCGGTGTATTGTTCAGCGAACCAGGGCTGTAGCACAAAATCCGTCGAGGGGTCATAGGCGATAAGCTGGAGCCTGGCGTCGCAGCAGCTTTCGGCAAGGGAGGTGAGAAAGAACTGGGCCGAGGCGCGGGCTATGCCCTCCATGCCGGCCAGGGTCTCCACGATGCCCGAATCAAAGTAGAAGTACCGGGGCTCCCCCCGGAGCAAAACCGCCTGGGCGTTTTCGGCGGCCCCCTCGGGGACGACCATCAGATCCGCGCCGAAGCGTTTGGTCATTATGTCCAATCCCCGGCTGAAGTTCATGGCAAGGACGGCCCCGCCGAAAAGGGTGAAGGCAAGAACCGCCACAATGACGGCCAGACAGACGGAACGAACCGGCTTGGCCTTCAGGTTCCGCAGGGCCAGGCGGTTGGTGTTCAGGATACGGGTGTTCATATCGGCTTTATTATCTCCTTGGTAAATGGTGTATTAGTTTTATCTAACAAAACACGATACAAGAATGAAAATACTGTGTCAACCGTCCAATGAACTCCCCGCAGGTATCTATTTAGTGTCTGTCCACAAAGTCGGTTACTTTGCGGACAGACTCTATTTATCAGGCGCAATGATTTTTATTTCAAAACAGGCTTGTTTTATCAGTATATTATAAGCAGAAAGCCATATCGGCTGTTTTTACAGCGTTCCCTGGCTTTCAGGGGAAGCATGTATCCCCTTAAATCCGCTTACCGGAGGGCTTTTGGGCGCCGGAGGCGTGGAAAACGGAGCGCGAAAATGGAATCAAAACAACCGGAGCAAATGCCGGACGGCAAGGACAGGCCCTCCAGGGGCGGTCCCAATCTCTTCAATTTTTTGATCATTGGTATCATCATCACCTTTATCCTGAATATCTTTATTCAGAATATGGCGTCCAGTCAGAAAGTCCAAATCGAATACGGCCAGTTCATCCAACTGGTTGAAACCGGGGCGGTACGGCAGGTACGCATTGAATCGGAGCAAATCGCCCTTACCCTCAGGGAGGAGACTGAGGAGGCGGATATACGGACCATTCTGAGGCTGCCCGCAGCCGCGCCGCTGCCGGACAACTCCCGTTTCCGCGCGGATATGAAACGAAACCTCGTGTATTACACGGGCCGCCTGGACGATCCCCAGCTCACCGAAAGGCTTATCGCCAATGAAGTGGCGTTTTATAAGCCCATTGTGCAGACAAACCCCATTGTCAGCTTCATCTCAAGCTGGATTTTCCCCCTGCTCATCTTCTACGTGGTCTACTATTTCATCATGAAAAACTTTTCCCAGCGTCTCGGCGGGGGTTTGGGCGGATTGATGAACGTAGGTAAATCAAAGGCGAAGTTTTACGATATGGAGAAAAACACGGGCGTTTTCTTTAACGATGTTGCCGGTCAGGACGAGGCCAAGGAAAGCCTTACGGAACTGGTGGATTTTCTGCACAGCCCGGACAAGTACCGGACCATAGGGGCCAAACAGCCCAAGGGCGCGCTCCTCGTGGGGCCGCCGGGAACGGGGAAAACCCTGCTTGCCAAAGCCGTGGCGGGAGAGGCCAGGGTCCCCTTCTTCTCGCTCTCCGGCTCCGAGTTTGTGGAGATGTTTGTGGGCGTCGGCGCGAGCCGGGTTCGGGACCTCTTTGAGCAGGCGGCCAAGCACGCCCCCTGTATCATCTTCATTGACGAGATTGACGCCATAGGCAAGAGCCGGGACAGCCAGATGATGGGCGGCAACGACGAGCGTGAACAAACGCTGAACCAGCTCCTTTCGGAAATGGACGGCTTTGATTCTTCCCGGGGCATACTGATCCTCGCGGCGACAAACCGGCCCGAGATCCTCGACAAGGCCCTGCTGAGGCCCGGCCGCTTTGACCGCCGGGTCATTGTTGAAAAGCCGGACCTGCCGGGCAGGGAAGCCATACTCGCGGTACACAGCAGGAAGGTTACCCTGGACGGGGCCGTGAACTTCCGGGAAATAGCCCTTGCTACAAGCGGCGCAACCGGCGCGGATCTTGCCAACATGGTAAACGAAGCCGCGCTCAGGGCGGTGCGTCTGGGCCGGAAAGCCGTAAGTCAGGAGGACCTTATGGAAGCGGTGGAAGTCGTCATCGCCGGGAAGGAAAAAAAGGACCGCATCCTGAATGCAAAAGAAAAGGAAATGGTCGCCTTCCACGAGGTAGGCCACGCCCTGGCTTCCGCCATGCAGCAAACGCCGCTTCAGGCGGACGCCCTGCCCATACAGAAGATAACGATAGTTCCCCGTACTATGGGTTCCCTGGGTTACACCATGAACATGCCCGAGGAGGAGCGCTACCTCATGACCAGGACGGAACTCCTCGCCCAGATAACGGCGTTACTGGCGGGCCGGGCCGCGGAGGAAGTGGAGTTCGGCGAGATGAGCACCGGCGCTTCCAACGACATAGAGCGGGCCACCAAGCTCGCCCGGAGCATGGTGACCCAGTACGGCATGAGCGACAGATTCGGCATGATGAGCCTCGAAAGCGTACAGAACCAGTATCTCGACGGCCGCAATGTTTCAACTGTTTCGGAAGCCACAGGCGCG
The DNA here is from genome assembly GCA_031255315.1 of Spirochaetaceae bacterium. The sequence goes on along the minus strand of JAIRSS010000026.1, from coordinate 525 downwards.
GATGTGGACAAGGAAATCTCCCGCATCATAGACGAGTGTCACGAAACAGCCCTGAAAATCCTGCGGGAAAACAAGGACAAGCTCGAAGAGATCGCCGGTTTCCTCATCGAAAAAGAGACCATCACGGGCGTACAGTTTATGACCATCCTCAGAGACAGAAAAACCGCGTGATCAGTGTCTCCTCGCCTGTTGCTCCGGTTTGAGCGTTATGGTTGACTGATCGCATATTTTGCGGCGGGGTTCGTGCATAACACGGTCCCCGCCGTCATAGCCGATAACCTTCTCTTACGGAATAACCGCCGACACAACCGCTCCCCACGCGCCATGCTGGCCTTTCTGGTTTTCGTAACGGGCGCAAAAATAGGCCGTCATGCCGGATTCGGAGGCATCGAATTCTATCAGTTCCTTTTTCCGGCGGGTAAAGCGGTAATGTAACAGTTCATCGCCGGAAAGCGGTTCCTTCATCAAATAGTGTTTGACGCCGGCCGCCTGTTCCAGCGTCGCGCCGCCCTGGGGCATGATGCC
>JAIRSS010000152.1 GCA_031255315.1 Spirochaetaceae bacterium | reverse complement strand
GACGGCGGCCTCCGCCTGTCTGACGGTATCACGGGCATCCTCGATATTCCGGCCAAGGGCTTCGTAATCAAGGTTAAGGTTGTTTTGTTTCGCGTTGGAGAGGAGACCTTCGGTCTCGGTAAGGGAATTTTGCACTCCGGCGATCAAGGCGGCCACTTCTTCACGCGCCCGTTGAGCAGCGGCCCGTCCGTCACTGATGGCTTTTTCCGCGGCGCCGACAGCTTCGGCAGCGTATGATTTGGCGGCATCGTACCGCTTCGCGTTTGCTTCCTGCCTCATCCTGAAAACGGCATCCCGGGCGCGGTTCAGGGAGGTCTCGCCGAAGGCTACGGCATCGGGATCGTTTTCCGCACGGATCAAAGCTTCGGACGCGGCCTCCATCTCTTCGGTCGGGGGCTTGGCGCATCCACCCAAAAAAACGATGAATCCCGCCAGCGCAAGGAATACACAAGCGGTTATAATTTGTTTTTTCATCCTTTATCTCCTGTCGTTCCTAGTACTTTGTAAACACTAAATGATCAAAATACATGCCAACAAAGTCCGCAGATTACACAGATTAACGCAGATTTTTCGTATCAAAAGTATCCATAATCTGCGACAATCCGCGTAATCTGTGGACCGTATTTCTACTGTTTAGCCTTTACAAGGCCCTAGTTGGCTTTTAACCGATACTTATACAAGCATAGATGATTTTACAAATATGTAGTGCGGACAAACGGCACATGACGAGGCTGCCGGGAAAGCCGGTTTTTTGAACAGATCCATCTTCGATAATTCGTTCAAGGTGTTTCTCAAACCCCGTCGAATGTATATACCGTATCCCGTACGGCCCTTGTTCTTATAAAAAGAAGCAATAATAATCCGCCCGCCCTGCCCGAGGGCTTTCATTTCCCTTTCCCAACCCGGTATAATGGACCCATGAGCATAAAAAATTTTCCTTTGACTAAAGCTCAATTAGAAGATGTGGCGGCGCGGTATCCCACGCCGTTCTATGTGTATGACGAAAAGGCCATACGGGAAAACGCGCGGCGCATCCGTAACGCCTTTTCGGTGTTTCCCTCCTACACGGAACACTTTGCGGTGAAAGCCCTGCCCAACCCGGCGATCCTCAGGATCCTCGCGGAAGAAGGCTTTGGCGCCGATTGTTCCAGCCTGCCGGAACTGATCCTGTCCGGCATGGCCGGGATTACCGGCGAGGACGTCATGTTTACCGCCAACGAGACTCCGGCCCAGGAATACCGTGAAGCCCGGAAACTGGGGGCGGTCATCAATCTAGACGATTTTACCCACATTGAGTATGTGGAGAAGGTCCTGGGACAGGCCGGGCTGCCGGACCTCATCTCCTGCCGCTACAACCCCGGCCCGCTCAAAGAAGGGAACGCCATTATCGGGAAGCCGGAGGAAGCGAAGTACGGCTTTACCAGGGAGCAGCTTTTCGCGGGGTTCCGGGTCTTGAAACAAAAGGGGGTAACCCGCTTCGGCTTGCATACTATGGTCGCCTCCAATGAACTCAGCCTGGACTACCATCTTGAGACCGGGCGGCTCCTGTTTGAGCTGGCGGTGGAGATTAAGAAGACAACCGGGATTGCCCTGGAATTTGTGAACCTCGGCGGCGGCCTGGGAATACCCTACCGGCTTGAACAGGAGGCGGTAAGCTGGGAAGCCCTGGCCGGGGGACTCAGGAAGCTGTATGACGAAATCCTGACGCCCTCAGGACTTGCCGGTCTGTCCGTTCATACCGAATACGGACGGCCCGTTACTGGCCCCTACGGATGGCTCGTGGCCCGGGCGGTTCACAAAAAAGAAATTTACCGGAACTACATCGGCCTTGACGCCGCTATGGCGGACTTGATGCGGCCCGCTCTCTACGGCGCGTATCACCACATCACCATTCCGGGAAAGGAGCGCGAACCGGCTGCTGAAACCTACGATATCGTGGGAAGCCTCTGCGAAAACAACGACAAATTCGCCGTACAGCGAAAACTCCCCAAGATTACGGTTGCCGCCGAGAACCCGGCGGATCCCCGGAGCGGCGATTTCGTGGTGATTCATGACGCCGGCGCTCATGGCCGGGCTATGGGCTTCAACTATAACGGAAAACTCCGCTGTAAAGAACTGCTGCTCCGCCCCGACGGTTCAATCCTCCAAATCCGCCGGGCGGAGACTATCGACGATTATTTTGCCACCCTGGAATTGGGGGCGCTAAAGGAGTTGTCATGATCAATCGAAATCCGTGCATCAGCAACATCAGGGCGGGATACCTTTTTCCCGAAATCGCCAAGCGCCGGCGGGAATACGCGGCGGCCCACCCGGAAACGGCAAGCCCGGAGGGGCGCATTATCAGTCTGGGAGTGGGGAATACCACCGAACACATCCTACCCCACATAGACGCGGGCCTTGTGGAAGGGGCGCGGCGGCTTGGGACCGCGGAGGGCTATTCGGGCTACCAGGACGAGGGGCTCCTCGCCTTGCGGGAAAAGATTTCCGCCGTGTTTTACCGGGGTGATTTCAGGCCGGACGAGGTTTTTATCTCCGACGGCGCCAAGTGCGATATAGGCCGGCTCCAGCTCCTTTTCGGCGCAAAGGTTCCGGTGGCGGTTCAGGACCCTTCCTATCCGGTTTACGTGGACGGCTCGGTACTGATAGGCGCGGCGGGCTCCTGGGCCGGGACGGGCTATCACGGGATCACGTATCTTCCCTGTAACGCGGAGAACGGGTATTTCCCCGACCTTTCGCGGCTTCCCCGGGACGGACTCGTGTATATCTGTTCGCCCAACAATCCTACCGGCGCGACAGCAACCAGGGAACAGCTTACGCGCCTTGTCAAGGCCGCTGGGGAAAAGGGCGCCCTCATCATCTTTGACGCCGCCTACGCCGCCTACATACGGGACGGATCGCTTCCCGCGTCCATTTTCGAGATAGACGGAGCCCGGACCTGCGCCATTGAGGTGAACTCCTTCTCCAAACCCGCGGGCTTTACCGGCGTGCGCCTAGGCTGGACCATCGTTCCCAAAGAACTAAGCTACGCCGGGGGGGAAAGCGTCAACGCCGACTGGGAGCGGGTCTGCGGCACCATCTTTAACGGCGCTTCCAATATCGCCCAGGCGGGGGCGCTGGCCGCCCTGGACGCCGAAGGGATACGGGAAATAACGGCCCTCTGCGATTTTTATCTTGAGAACGCCGGACTTATCCGGTCCGCCCTGTTTGATTTGGGCGTTCCCTGCGTGGGTGGGGACAACTCGCCTTACATCTGGGCCCGGTTCCCCGGTAGGGACAGCTGGGAAGTATTTACGGAAATCCTGGAAAAATGCCAGATAGTTACCACGCCGGGTTCCGGGTTCGGCCCTGCCGGACAGGGCTTTATCCGTTTTTCCGCCTTTGGTCATCGTGCCGATGTGGAAGAAGCCTGCGGGCGGCTGGGACGACTGAAGGAGCGCTAGTAGGTTGTAAACACTAAATGACCAAAATACATGCCAACAAAGTCCGCAGATTACACTGATTAACGCAGATTTTTCGTATCAAAAGTATCCATAATCTGTGACAATCCGCGTAATCTGTGGACCGTATTTCTACCGTTTAGCCTTTACAAGGTACTAGTAGGTAGTCAAGGCTAAACATTCCGGTATAAAATACCCTGCCCACGGGAGGGGTATTAACAATGAGAGGAAAGACCTATCGAGTACATTTAACTCAGGAAGAACAGCAACGGCTTAACGACATCATGACCAAAGGCGTCCATCCGGCACGGCAAATAAGGCGCGCCCACATAGTGCTCTTGTTGAATGAGGGGGCAGACCAGGCAGGAAAGCCGGTTAAGGTACCGGAACAAAGCGACATCGCGGAACAGTGCCGGTGTACTGCCCGTCTGGTGTATATGGTCAGTAAACAGTATGTACAAGAGGGACTGGAACGGGTATTAAACCGGAAGAAACGGGAAACGCCGCCGGTTCCAGCGAAAGTGACGGGGGAGGTGGAGGCGAAGATCATCGCGGCCAGTTGTAGTGAACCGCCGGAAGGATATAGCCGGTGGACCTTACGGCTCTTGGAGGAGAGAAGCAAGGTCATCGTGGGGATAGAGCTGTCGCGCACCACCATAGGGGGAGTGTTAAAAAAAAACACCCCTGAAACCCCATCAAAAGGAGTGCTGGTGTATACCGCCGAAGGGAAACGCGGCGTTTGTGGCCACTATGGAGGATGTGCTTGCGGTATATCTGAGGCCTTATGATGAGAGACGGCCGGTTATCTGTATGGATGAACAGCCGGTACAACTTTTGGGGGAGAAGCGGGAACCGATACCGATGAAC
>JAIRSS010000263.1 GCA_031255315.1 Spirochaetaceae bacterium | reverse complement strand
ATCTGCCGGATTATTTCCGGGAATTTTCCGTTCTGGAATATCTCGATCTTGAATCAAATGAATTTGAAGAACTGCCGGAGTGTATTGGCTGGTTCCGGAAACTTACCCATCTCAATATTAGCGCACTAGGGTTAAAAAAACTGCCGGACGGCGTAGGAAATCTGCGGAACCTTACCTGGCTTGACATCGGGTATAACCGTCTTGCCGAATTGAGCCCCGTATTGGCAAACCTTGAAAAACTTGTGTATCTGGATATAGGTCATAATGAATTCAAGGAGCTGCCCGATTTTATCGCCGGCTTCAAAAGGCTTACCCAGTTAAAAATCGGGTTTTCCGGTGAACGGGAAGCAACCCGCCTGAAACATACAGGCTTTACGAACAAACCCGGTTTACAGGCGCCGCCGGAATTCCTGGGAACCATGACGAACCTCACCCATCTGGACATCGGGCATATCGGACGCTTTGAACCGGAAGAACACGCCGGTCCCGCGGGACTTATCATCGTTAAAGGAACGACCTATATCATGGACGAACTGCCGGCGTTTCTCGCAAATCTTACCAATCTGGTTTCCTTTGAAGCGGAAGGTTGCGGTTTGTGTAAATTACCCGATTGGCTGGGAACTATGAAAAATTTAAAGCGTTTAAACATAAGCTGCAATACCCTGGAAAATCTTCCGCAATGGCTGTGCAATTTACATGCTCTTGAGGAATTGGCGGTACATGACAATCCCATTACCGAAATACCTGACAGCATCGGAAATTTTTATCATCTAAAAAAACTCTCTTTGGGCGGCGCGTATACCTGGGACTGGAACGCCTATAATACCGCCAAGACTAAAGCCGAAGAAACGCTGCTTGAAGAACAGAAGTACATCAAATCTCTGCCCGATTCTATTGGAAATCTAGAGCGGCTTGAGACGCTGAACATAAGCAGATTAAGCGGTTCACTGCCGGATTCTATCGGGAAGCTGTTAAACCTCAGGGACGTATACCTGTCAATGGCGCACATTGACCGGCTTCCCGAAACCATCGGAAACCTGGTCTCGCTCCAAAAGATTGAATTTTACCACTGCCGGCTATCAACCCTGCCTGAATCCTTTGGGAATCTTGGCGGCCTTGAGGTTTTTTGCTTCAGCGGAGATCATGTTTTTGATGACAGCGATCCATGTACATTTAACGTACCTGAATCTTTCGGAAACCTTACCTCATTAAAGGAACTAAATATTGGTTCCTGCGCCGTCACTTCGTTCCCTGATACCTTTAAAAATTTACCGTCTCTTGAGCGTCTTTGTATCTTTGGCTGTACTATCACAGAACTGCCGGAGACCGTTTGTAATCTCCCTTCCCTGGAGAAACTTGAACTGAGCTCTCTTGATATTGAGCGCCTTCCCAATAGTTTTGGAAATCTTAAAACCCTGAAACGGCTGGATCTTACCAATACGGAGTTAAAAGAATTTCCTGACAGCATAGGCGGCTGTACCGCGCTGGAACGCATCAAAATATTTCGCGGGTATATATCAACCCTGCCTTCTTCTATCGGCGAATGTACCGCCTTGAAGGAAATTGAAATATGCCAGGGCGATTTCAATACGCTGCCCGAATCTATAGGAAACTGTACCGCTCTGGAAAAAATAACACTGGAAGGAAATATCAGCCCCCTCCCTGAATCTATAGGGAATTGCGGCGCCCTCAAATATCTGCATCTTAGTTTTATCGAGCAAATGGAAAAACATCATGACGACGGGTGGATCTCTTCCTGGCCGTCGCATATAGACAATACCTTTCATACCCTTCCCGAATCCTTTGGCGGGCTTGTTTCACTGGAAAGACTTAATATTGACGGGGCAAAGATACGCCGCCTGCCGGAATCCTTTGGGAATCTGGGCGCTCTAAAGTCGTTGTGTATCGATAACAGCGAACTGGAGACCCTGCCCGAATCTTTTGGCTGTCTTACGGCCCTGGAAGAACTGATACTAACCGGCAATAAACTTGCCGCGCTGCCTGAATCTTTTGGAGGGCTCCCGTCATTAAAAAGTTTTATCCTTGACGGTTCCTGTTTAAAATTCCTTCCGTCTTCAATAAGTAAACTTCAAAAGCTTGAGCAATTCATCATACGGGATGCGGACGTGGAGTTATCAGAAGAATCCATGAACGGATTCCCCAGGCTCAGGAAACTGGAAATACAGGGAGGTTCCGGGCTTGCAGCGCCCGCAAGTATAGGAACACTACGGGCGTTGAAAGAACTGACGTTAAGTGCCGGCGGTTCAGAAAGAGCGGGGCGTATTGTTTTGCCCGAAACATTCGGCGGCCTTCAAGGGCTTGAAAAACTGACCATCTCTTGCGATCTTCTTGAGGAAAAGGCCGGATGCGTCGGCAAGCTGTCCCTGAAACACTTGGAGTTACACGGCGGTTTAACCGTTATACCTGAATCTATCAGGAATATTACGTCCCTTCAAAAACTTTGGATACAGGCAAAAATTGAGGAAATCCCGTCCTTTATCGAGAACCTTACCAATCTTGACAGTCTTAAAATTTCATCACCGGAACTGAAAACAGCGCCTGATTTTATTGGAAATATGCGAAACCTCAAAGGCTTGTCCCTTTATACCCCGCAACTAGCGGCTGTTCCCGGCACAATCGGCAATCTCGATAAATTGTTTGTTCTGCGTATTCATAGCGACGCCATGCATGATGTACCGCCGTGTATCAAAGGGCTTGCTTCTCTGGAATATCTGGACCTTGGCGATATGAATATCAATGAACTGCCGGAGTTCCTCGCCGATCTTCCGCGGTTGAAGGATATTAAACATTCGGGCAGTGTTGTTAAAAAGATACCCGTCCGGCTGAAACGGTTTATACGTCCCTGGTATTGGTAAGACCTAATTGAGGCTGTTCCAAAACCGCACTCGTTTAGCGCACCGTCATCCGGCAGCGGATGCCCCGCATCCGGCTGAAACCCCGCGTCTTCATGGCGGTGCGGATTTCCCGCGGTTCCCCCAGGGCCAATACCCGCCCGGCCAATGACGGCCGGGCCTGTTTCACCCGGCGCGGGCCGCCGCTCTGAATACATTTGCCAACCCCGGGAGGATCGAGTATATTTACAACACAATACGCTGCGTTGTTCGGCCCCGCGTTATGATGGAGCGCGTTACAGGAGGAGTATGAAGCAAGATGAGCATGACGAATTATTACATGCCCACGAAGATCGTGGGGGGTGAAAACTGTATCGTTGAGAACCGTTCGCTTTTTAAAAATTTGGGGAAGAAAGCGTTGATTGTTACCGGGCGGACGTCGGCCAAAAAGAGCGGAGCCGGCGGCGATGTGGTACAGGCGCTGGAAGCCAATGGCCAGGGGTATACGCTTTTTGATCAGGTCGTGGCGAATCCGGCGCCGGCCTGCGCTTTCGACGCCGCCGACGCGGCCCGGCGGGAGGCGTGCGATTTTGTCATAGCCGTGGGGGGCGGCTCTCCTATGGACTTGGGCAAGGCGGCGGCGGCTGTCGCGGTGAATCCGGTATCCGCCGGCAGCCTGTTTACCACGCCCTTTGATAAAGCCCTGCCGGTGATCGCCGTCCCAACTACCGCCGGGACAGGATCGGAGGTAACCCAGTACGCCGTTCTCACCAACGACGCGGTTCAATCGAAATCCTCCCTTTCATCCCCCGCGCTGTTTCCCCGCATCGCTTTTCTGGACGCCCGGTATCTGTTGACTTTAAGCAGGAATACCCTGATCAACACCGCTTTAGACGCGCTCTCCCACGCGGTAGAAGGCATCTTGGGGGTACGCGCTTCGTTCTTTACCAGCGCCGCGGCGAAACGCGGCGTCAGGGCCTTTGCCGAATGCCTTCCCGCCCTTAAAACCGGCGGCCTTGAAGATCCGGCGGTCCGGGAGAAACTGCTGTTTTCCGCGGCTTTGGACGGCATGGTTATCGCCAATACGGGAACGCTTGCGGTTCACGCGATGGGTTATTTTCTCACCTATTTCAAGAATGTGGATCATGGCAGGGCGAACGCCCTCCTGCTCGGCGCATATCTCCGGTTTGTTCAAAAGAAGGAGAAAGCCGCCGGCGAGAACCGGGTCGGCGGGATACTCGGCGCCTTAGGCATGGAAAGTCTTGATGAATTCGACGCGGCCATTGATGAGCTTCTGGGGGTTCGGGAACGATGTACCGCCGCAGAAATCGAAGACTACGCGGAACGGGCGGTTCATGCCAAACATATCGCCAACGGCGTCATTAAACCTGACAAGGCGGATTTGCGTGAGATCTTAACCCAATCCTTATGCGGGTGAGATGCATTGATAGGCGGAACAGGCTTTATCGCGAGGAGGAAGTGGTACAATGAGAAAACGGATGCTCCAGGGAGTATGGTTCACGGTTCAGTCCGCCGGCGTATTCTGGCCCGGTATAGGGCTGATGTTGCTGTTGCCCGTGCTTTTAAGCTGCCCGATTTATGATGTGTATCATGTTTATTATGAAGGGAATAATCATACGGCGGGGTTCCCTCCGGTGGATTCACAGGTGTATTTCCCCGGAGACACGGCAATCGTTCTTGAAAGACCTGAGAGCTTAAAAAAAGGGGACCTGAAGTTCTTGGGCTGGCGGCAGTCCGGAAACGGCAATCCCCTTCAGCCGGGGGAAATGATAGGTATTGGGTACGGGGATGTCTGGCTTTACGCGTGGTGGCAGGACGAGGCGGACTATACTTTCTATAAATACGCCGATCATCCTGATACCGGCGGGGTGATCATTACCCAGTACTTCCCCTATGACCGATATAGTCCGGCGCTCGTTCTCCCCGATACCCTGGACGGCAAGACGGTTACGGCTATTGGAGAGGGAGTCTTCTCCAACCTTTATATAGACAACATAACGCTGCCTTCCCAATTAAAGGCTATTGGAAACAAGGCGTTTGCCAAGACGTATATAAAGGATATCGTCATTCCGGATACGGTAAAAACTATCGGCAAATTGGCTTTCCAGGATGCTTCCCTTGAAACGCTCACCTTGGGAAGCGGTCTTGAGCGTATAGACGATTACGCCTTTGACGGCAATTATCTGAAGGTTCTTTCCCTTCCGGCGGGGACAAAATTTGTGGGAGAGGGCGCATTCTCCGGGAATGAAGCGCTGGCTGTAACTATCGGCGGCGCTGTTTTTCTGGCGGGTGATACGTCTATGGGAATCCACGGCGCCTCGTTCCGCGCGAAGTATCAGGCTTCCGGCGCTAAGGCCGGGGTTTACACGTATAACAACGGAGTATGGACGGGGCCGTACACGAAGTGAATCCTTTCGCCGTGAGTTTGGGCAAACTTCCTTGCGGCAGTTCCCGGCTTTCCTGCCATTGTCCTCATAGAACGTATCGAATCCAAAAAAGAACCGCGAATGACACGGATAGGCGCGGATTATCGCGGACAGCCATCCGTGTTCATCCCGTTTTATCCGCGCAATCCGCGGTTCCCGTCCGCATGAAAACCACCTGTACCGCCGACGAATTCTTACCGGCAATAATTACCGGTTCAAATGTATCTTGTGCTTCGTCCAGAACCGTATCCAGCTTCTCTTTTACTTGTGGGGCGCTCAAGACAGACATTTTATCCTATGCATCCTCATCAGAAGCGCCTCAACAGGTATAAGAAAAATTTATTCCGAATCATATTCTATGATGGTCTTGATATCTATATCTCCCAAGGTTTTTCTGAAGTTCAGGAAGGGAAGACCCACTATCCCGAAAATATTCGTTACATTCCCGCCTGATGCACTGATGAGTTCCCGAGCCGCCTGGAGGGTGCCGCCGGTTGCAATAAGATCATCGAGGAGAAGAACCTCTTTACCCTGAGGAACATCATCGGGGTGGATTTCGATTTCGGCCTGGGCATACTCCAGATCATAGATTTTAGTCAGCTTCTTTCCGGGGAGTTTACCTTTCTTCCGTATAAGGATGAGGGGAATGCCTCTGCGCACCGCAAAGGGGGCCGCAAAAAGGAACCCCCGTGCTTCAATAGCGGCTATAGCGTCAATTTGGAGGTCCTTGTAGGTTTCTACCATAAAATCTATACAGTAACCGAAGGCTTCGGGCTGAATTAGAATGCTGGTTATATCGTAAAAAAGTATCCCTGGCTTGGGAAAATCGGGAACTTTTCTGATATACATATCAAGATTGAAATGTCTTTCCATAAATAAACTCCTCTGGTTTAATATCACTCATGAGCCGCAAGTTCTTAAGCTAAAAAGATGAACCGATAGAAAATCCTCACCACTTACGTTACGATGAAATCTCTAAAACACATTGAACGACACAACTGGAGGTCTTCCTATGTTCCGGTTCGTCAATGATATTCTGCTACAATTTTTGCCTTGTTTCAATAGGCAGGCAGCTTGAGTTAATGAAAAAAGGTAAACTCCCGGCTTTGCCGGGGGACTGGAACGGTTCGACCGTTAGAATTTATCCGGGAATAAGGTCAGGATGGATGAGGATACGATTGCGCCAAATAATAACCGCACAGGCTCATACCCCATATCCCTTCGGCAACGCCTTCCTCACTCCTCATACGTGTCAAGGACCTCTTTCATCTCTTCACCGGTTCCATAGTCGCCAGCAGTTTGTTGCGCTTCGTGCATGAAATCCCCCAAAAATCGACTTACAGGCGATTTTTTACCATGCAAACTGCCAAAGCGTCCCATAAACTGTGGTTTTGCGGCACAAAGTGACGCAAAAAACCAACAAGTGCAACAGGCTGCTGGGAATCAATATTTTTGGTAATGTACTGGACTTATTGTAATAAATGAGATGTTCTTTATCCGTTTGTACGCCCCCTTGCTCTTCATACGGGTCACAAAAGTTGACCCTTGTAAGTCTATATTATATAATGATTTATACTAAACATACCCATAGACAAGCACATAGATAACCCCTCCCTCGCCGCACGGTTCGGCCACGCCGTGAATGTCATGCGCCTCCCTGGTAGTCAGATATGCGTCATAGGTCATACGGCTGCCCCTGTCCAGGCCAAGATGGAGTTTAACCACCCCTTTGGCCATGCCATAGGATGCCCAGTCGTGGGCCGCAAGGCGCAACGAAATAACCGATGCGCCAATAATGCGCAGGGGGTTCTTAAAAAGTTTCTTTGTTTTCCCCGCTATCATCTGTACTTTATCCACAACGGTGTGAAACACATCTTCAAAAACATGGCAGTTCCGTTTCCCCATGTCGTCGCAAAAGGTGGAACGTTTTAACTGAGGCAGACCGGCGTGATACAATTTTGAGCTGAACAGAAAGAAGCACAGTTGATAGCGAAGAGGATGAGGGAATGGGAGGATGAATATTTCCGGTTTATAGAAGCAGGGACAGAGGCGACGAATAATCCTGCGGAACTGGCGATACGGCAGTGCACTGGATCATTCGGTAACGCAGGGGAGCTGCGGGACAGCCGGGCAATGAATGGCATGAGCGCTTCTGGACGGCATATACGACGTGTGGATTACAGAATGTTTCGGTGATGGATTATTTGAAAAGCTGCTTGTCCACGTATTTCGGTATGGAACCACACCCTTCTCTCTTAAGTATGTCCACTTGACCTGTGAACGGTTACGACATTTTCATGGCGTTCAGAATGTACCAGATTGGCTCCGTTATAATAGCTGATCGTCATGGAGTATACACCCGGAGCCAGGGTGATACCACCGGCATAGGCGTTGTCGGGTAAATAGCGGCCATGCGGTTATCAAACCTGCCCATCTCTTTTCCCACCCGCCCGGCAATCCTTACATCCATAATTGAAGACTTGGGGGTAAACATGGTGGTCGGCAGGGTATAAAAGGTAAATACCCAGCTTCTGACAAGATTTGAAAAGTAAGCAGCGTACGACACAATTGTAGTCGCATAAAACCCGGACCAGTCATTTGCTTCCTCAAGCCGTCTGTGGCTGCTTCCCTGAGGCGCCTGGAGCATACTCGCTTTTCTCGTGACCCCCATGACTTTTTTGCGCCGAACGGCTATAATTATACCTGTTCCAATAGCCCAAAACCTTGCGGGTTCCGCATGTGGTGGCGATCCGGAGGGCGTTACGGCGTTGTTGTTTGTCATCATTGAGGGTTTTGGAACGGACTCTATTACTTAAAATTACCGGGAGGTTCCTATGGGGCGGATCATCGTTCTTAAAAATTTCCGTATCGTGGATGAAAACGTAAATATGCTGGGAAG
>JAIRSS010000259.1 GCA_031255315.1 Spirochaetaceae bacterium | reverse complement strand
ATTTCCCGGCCTCCCCGTGCGGTGGCTATAAATACCCCCGACTCTTCCGTTTCGGACTCAATGGTAAGGGCGGGTTCCGCGGCAATGGCGTCCCTGCCGGATGTCGTATGCCGGGACTGGGGCGCCAGGAATTCGTCGTCAAACCCCCTGAACAGGGGAGTATGCCGTTCGTTTATCCTGTGGGGGAAGATGCCGAAGAGTTTGGCCGAAAGCGGCTCCTTGGGAATGCCGTACCGCCGGTAAAGCCCCGCCTGTGCGCCCCAGCAGATATGCAGGGTGGACCAGACGCCGGCGGCCGAATAGTCCAGAACCGCCGCGAGTTCGGCCCAGTAGTCTACCTCCTCAAAGGGGATGGTCTCTACCGGCGCTCCGGTGATGATGAGCCCGTCGAACCGTATCCCTTCCCGTAATATCCATTCGGAACTGATGTAGAATTTTTCCAGATGCCCCGGCGGCGCGTTCCGGGATTCATGGCTCCCCATACGCAGGAACGTGATGCCCACCTGGAGGGGATTATTCCCCAAAAGGCGTAGGAGTTGGGTCTCGGTATCCACCGTTGTCGGCATCAAATTGACGATACCCACCTTCAAAGGCCGTATGTCCTGGTGTTCGGCCCTGTCATCGGTCATGACAAAAACATTTTCTTGCCGTAGCGAGTTGTAAGCCGGCAGGTCTCTTGGAATCTTTATAGGCATAGCAGGGTTCACTATGCCCGTATTCGGGCGGAATGGCAAGAGGGCGCGTTAATCCTCAGGGAAGAACATCGGAAGCAATTAGCGCGAACCACGGCGAACCTTTGGTTCCGCACGCGGCTTTAAACCGGGAATCCGAAAACACGGTACGAACTATAGCAACAAACCGGTAAACCCGGTATACTGTTTCCCCGTGGTTTTCCATGGGGATTGAACCTTTTTTTCACAGTTCCATGTTTTGAAAAGTTGAAAAAGGTTCGGATTGAAGGAGTTTGCCCTATGGCCTTAATACGGTATCCCGGTACGGAACTTGTCATCGGGGACCCGGTAAAAATACCTTTAAAAATCGATGCCCCCGGCTTGAAAGAAGACCTGCCCGGTCATGCGCTGAAAGGGATGATCCTTTCGGCTTCCGGCTGGCGGGGGGTGTTTGCCGCCGCCGGCGGGGAAGAAAGCTCTGCGCCGGAGATTTCCGCCGCCCATGCCGTCATTGCCGCGGCCGCAGCCAAAGTCTTTGCGGACTACCTTAAAGAAACAACCGGCGCTGAAGACCCGGCGGTGATCATCGGCATGGATACCCGGCCCACGGGACCTGCCATTGCGGATGTCATAACCAGGGTGCTGCTGGGCGAAGGCTGTGTTGTGCAATACGCCTTTATCACCGCCGCGCCGGAGATCATGGCCTTTGCGCGGGCCGGAGCGGGCGCGGGTTCTCCGGCTTCGGCCTTCGTGTTCATCTCCGCGAGCCACAACCCCATAGGCTATAACGGCCTTAAATTCGGCCTTACCGATGGCGGCGTCCTGCCGGGTTCGGAAATAACCCGGCTTATTGAAGCGTTCAAAACCTTTATGGCCGCCCCGGACTGCGCAGACCGGGCGGTATCCCTGGTGAGCCGGGCGGATACGGAAGTTCTGGCGCGGGTCTACTCAGACGCTCCCCGGATCAAGGCCGAAGCCGCCGCCGCATACCTCCGTTTTACCCGTGAAGTGGTATCGGGCGCGGCGGACCCGTTACGCCAGGGGGAACTGTTTGCCGCCGTAAAAGCCGGTCTTGAGGAGCGGCCTTTGGGCATAGTCGCGGACCTTAACGGATCGGCCAGGACGGTTTCCATAGACCGGGATTTTCTCGGCAGTTTGGGGGTAAAGTACCGGGCCATCAACGGCAGTCCCGGCCGCATAGCCCACCGCATCGTGCCCGAAGGGGAATCCCTGGAACCCTGCCGGGCTTTTCTTGAAGAGGCCCGCCGGCAGGATTCTGCCTTTGTCATGGGTTACGTCCCCGACTGCGACGGCGACCGGGGCAACCTGGTCATCTGGGATGACGGCGTGGGCCAGGCCAGAGCCCTGGAAGCTCAGGAAGTTTTCGCCCTGGCGTGCGTGTCGGAATTGGCCCATCTGGTCTGGACCGGGGAACTCACGTTCGACACCTATGGAAACGCCGTGAAAAAAGCCGCCGTGGCGGTGAACGATCCTACCTCCATGCGGATAGACCGCGTCGCCCACGCGTTTGACGTTTCGGTATTCCGCGCCGAAGTGGGAGAAGCCAACGTGGTAAGCCTGGCCCGGAAGCTCCGGGAACGGGGGTATATCGTGCGCATCCTGGGAGAAGGCTCGGCGGGAGGCAACATCACCCATCCTTCGGCCGTGCGGGACCCCATAGACACGGTGACGGCTCTGATCAAGCTCCTCTCCGTGAGGAGCGCGGGTGACCGCAAGGGCTTCTTCGAACTCTGGTGCGATCTTTCGGATCAGGCGGAGGTCTACCGCCCGGACTTCACCCTTTCGGACATTATCGCCACCCTCCCCGCCTTCGTCACCACCGGATCGTATACCCCGGAGGGCCTTCTCAAAATCAACACCACAGATCACGCCCTCCTCAAAGACAGATACCAGCAAGTCTTTCTGCGGGAATGGGAAGAACGGAAGGAATACCTTAAAACCCGGTACGGAATAACCGGCTGGACGGCCGCCGCCTATTTGGGGACCGAAGAAAAACCGGGGGTCTCCCGGTTTGGGGAAGCGGGACGGGGCGGCCTGCGTATCATATTCACCAATAAGGCGGGGGGCGAAACCGCCTGCATCTGGATGCGGGGTTCCGGTACGGAGCCGGTATTCCGGGTCATGGCCGATGCCGAGGGATCGGATAAACGGCTGGAACGGGACCTTATCGAATGGCAACGCCGCATGGTTACCGAAGCGGACGGAGGGCACTGATCATGGGTATACGAGGCGAATTATTTTCCACAAAAGTACTGTTACAAAACCGGACCTACTTTTTCAATGTAAAGGAAAACCGTCTGGGCGATCTTTACCTTAACATCGTGGAAAGCAAAAACAAGGACTCCGGGGGGTTCGACCGTCAATCGGTGGTCCTCTTTGCGGAAGACCTGACGGATTTTCTTAAAGGTTTTGACGAATCCCTGCGGGTCCTGGAAAAAGCGGACCGGGAGAAGCGGCGGGGAAAGAACAAGGCCGGGAATGAACGCGGAAACCGGGCGCGGGACAACGCGGAAGAAGACCGGAGCCGGACGGCCTCCGCAAAACCGGGAAAGAGCGGCGGAGAATACAGAAAGAGTTCCGGCGCTGCTTCCGGCTCCGGCCGCCCCAAGGTCAAGCTGAGCGTCCGGACGAAAAAAACGGCCGGTCCGGGAAAGGGGAAATCCGGCGCCGGTCCCCGAGGCCGGGAAAGCGGGAATCGTGAAAAACCGGCCAAACGGATAGTGGTGAAACGGGCCGGCAAGCCGGAGTAATCCGCCGGCATACCGTCCCGTCCGCAAATCATACGACTCCGATCCTAAAACTCGTCCGCTGTATAGGCGACGGCCCGTAACGGGCAATGGCTTCCCGGTGGGCCTTCGTGGGATAGCCCTTGTGCTTATCGTAACCGTACTCAGGATAAAGCCGGGAATACCGGATCATCTCCCGGTCACGGGCGGTTTTGGCGAGAATAGAAGCGGCCATTACCTCCGGAACAAGGCCGTCCGCCTTTACCAGGGCGCGGCAGGGAACGGGAATATCCGGGACATAGAGGCCGTCGGCTACGGCTTCTTCCGGCGTTAGGTCCGGGGGAAGGCCGGGACCTGACGCTCCGGAGGGCCGCAAATCCAGGAAAGCCCGGCGCATGGCGAGGAGGCTGGCCCGGAGTATGTTGATCTCGTCGATTTCAGCAGGAGAAGCCCACCCTATGCCCCAGGCCAGGGCGTCCCGGTAGATGATCTCCATGGCCGTCTCCCTTTGGGCGGCGGTGAGCTTTTTAGAGTCCGCCAGGATGTTCCGGGGAAAATCCGCCGGCAGGATCACGGCGGCGGCGCAGACAGGACCGGCCAGGGGTCCCCGGCCGGCTTCATCCAAACCGCAAATGACGCTCCCCGCCCTGAAGAGCGGGGTATCGTCGTTGGATAGGAAATTCATTGTACCAGCCGGCTTCATACCCAATTCGCCTTTATAAATATCATATCGATAATGTTGCCTTTTTATCGCTCTGAAGCTCCCCCGCGCAAGCGGGTTCTTGGGTATGTACCCGGCCTTCCAATCACCGGAGGACGTTAGGGCCCCCCGCGGGGGCATAGGCGCGGTTGAAATCCTGGAGGCTATCCATCGGATACCGGCTGCCCAGGATGTGGGTGAACCCCTGGAAGCTGTTCTCCCGTACCGATCCGGCTTCGGGAACCAGGGTTCCGTAGCGGGTTTCCCCGGACCTGAAGGCGGAAAACACTTCGGCGCTGCGGGCGGATCCCATGAAGACGAAGTTGCAGCCCCTCACCTGGGGAAAGCGGTCCCGTATTTCCATGCCCCTGGCCACAAACGAGGAGTTTACCGCAATGTCGGTCCGGGAATACACGGCATCGGTGTTTTCCATGATGACCGCCACTCCGTCCCTGGCGGAAACACCGAGATGGCCTCCGGTCATCCTGAGACGGGACCGGGTGAGTTCCAGGGCGGAAGCGTAATCCCTGGCCCGCACGGTCAGCGTAAGGTCCGTCATCTCTACATTGGTCCCGGAAAAGATAAAGGCCGTTCCCGTTGTCTGGGTAGCCATACGGAAATTACAGAGTTCCGCCCGGAAATTTCCGTCCCGGAAAGAGCCGAGGATACCGTAGTTTCCTTCCAGTTCCCAGCGGCTGTTCCTGATGGTACAGGAAGCCCCAGAAGCGGTCACCACGGGTATACGCTGATTCCTGGCGCCGCCGGGGACGAATTCACTCCCCGAAATCAGGGAAAGGAGGCTGGTGTACTGGATGAGGCAGGAGCTGTTATTTTCCAGGGACAGGAAGGGGCCCATGTGAGAAACCGCCGAATCATCCAGGACCAGTGCGCCGCCGGACCGTACCTGAAAGACGCTGTTTGCGCCATTCATCCGTTCCAGGGCTATGTTCCGAAGATTCAGGCTGCCGAGGATCCTGATCGCAACTCCCTGGGGAATTTCAATGTACGCCTTAGTCCCCGGCTTTTCCCACTTTTCATCAAAGGAACCGTCTATCTCTATATTCCCGGTAATTTCAATATTCCGACGTATCAGGGCGAACCCGGTAAGATGGATGAGTCTGCGCTGTTCCCGCTGGGCCTGGTCCAGGGCGTCATCCAAAAAGACATGGGGATTTTCCCGGCTGCCCCGTTCCGCACCGGACAGAGACCCGGCATCCGTCCCGGCCTCCCTGCTCCAGGCCGAAACATAGATGGTGGACGGGTCTATCATAAAATTCCGGTTTACCGGTACGCTCCGGTTTCCCGATATGTCCTCAACGTAGGCTTCAAGCCGGACTTCGGCAATGTCGTTGGTCGTCCCCCCCAGCGTGAGGGAATCGGTCCCGTTCAGGACCTCGGTCCGCCCTGTGCTGTACCGGATCCGGGCCGTTATATGGGAAGCGCCGGTCTCCCCGTCCCCGCTTGCCAGACTGAGGGTAACCGGCCCCCTCACCCAGGCGCCTTCACCGGGGGCCGTCAGAACCGGAGGCAGCGGACTCAGCCGGTCTTTGCGCCAATGACTCCGGATTATCCCTTCCTGAGTGATGAACCGCCACTCTATATCTTCCCCATCGCATACGTCGATACTTTCCAGGGAAGCGGCCTCGACCGTATAATCCATAAGGTCCGATCCGGGGTACCATACCTGGGCTTCCGGAGAGCTTGTTCCCAGGGGAACCCCCTGCTCCGGGTCAAGATAGCGGTAGACGAACCGCCCCCGGGCGTAAACGTCTTCCCGTTCGGCGGTAAAGGTAACGGGCTCTATTCTGAGGTAGAAGGGGCCTATCTCTTCCTCTCCCCGATCAACCACCCAGCGGAGGATTTCCCCGGCCGGGTGAACCGGAACTGGCGGGCCTCCTTCCACCCAGGCGGCGTTGTTTTCAAGCTGGTAGCGCACACGGGTATTCCGGGGCCACACGATGACCCGGCTTGCCCCGGACGAGATAAGCCGGGGTTCCCCGATGTTGTTGTATACCAGCCCCGAAACGGCAATTACCGGCAGGGACCGCGCCTCCCGGGGTTTTTCCCTGGGAGTTCGCTCCGGGGCAAGGGGATCCGCCGCCTCTTCGCGGGTCCCGTCTAGGGCGAATACAAACCGGTATGTTCCCGTACCGCCTGAAACGTGGAAAGGGACAAAGCGTTTTATCAGCGGAACCGGCCGTAAGACGGGGGCGGTTCCGCCGGGGTTCCGGGGGCTGCCGCCTATGGACCAGGTACATCCGGCGGGTACGGCCAGGGAAACTTCCGTCCGAACGGACGCTTCCTCACGTCTGCGGAATTCATCGTAGGAGCCGGAGGAAAGCCCCTCTCCGGGGATATAATCGACCGTATAGGAAACCGCTTCTTCCTGGACGCGGCCATCGGCATACCGTATGCCCAGACGGAGGAGTACCTCTCCGGTCCCGCCGATCAGCACCGGCCCGGCGTACCTCCTGCCGCCGGAATCAAAGGGATCGCTCCCGTCGTCGGTCCAGAAAACTTCTTTGTTTTCCGCGCCATGGAGGATCAGCCGCTGGGGGTTTGCCCAGGTCCCCGGAACGGGGTTCAATATTTGAAAGCCGGGGAATTCCAGGTAAGACGGCGCGGGATCCGAGTAATTTCCCGCCCGGTCCACCGCCCAAGCCACCGCCGCATACGAGGCGGGCGGAAGGGGCTCCATGGTGGTAATGTCGGGGATGTACCGGGGCGTATTTCTGACATCCACCAGGGCGGACACCCGTACTCTGTCGTCTGTTTTCGCCGTCAAAACGGATGATCCGTTGGCGGCGCCCGCCAGGGTCAGGACCGGAGGATCCGGCGGTTTCTGGTCTACCGTAATACGGAATGTCCGCGTCTCGAAGATCCGTTCTCCGGGAGGCACGGAAATCCGCTCAACGACGATCTCGTAATCCCGCTCGGCTCCCTGGGGAACCCCCAGGACCAGTGCGCCGGGACTCGGCCCCCGAAAGGCTTCACGGCCGTCCTGAAGGAGGCGCAGCCATTCCCCGTCGGGCACGGAAAACCAGAGCCGCTGCTCCGTGTTAAAAACCCCGTCCCTGGCGTTGGTCAAAATACCGGTCCGGTCCTGGGCGTCTGAATATCCCGCAACGGAAAACACCAGCAGGCTTCCCGCAAGGATGATCCGCAACGCTTTGGAAAAAGGCCGGTATATCATGCCCCCCCCTATTTCATCACATCAAGAATGGTCCGCAGTTCCGGATCCGGCTTATAATAGTAGGTTTCAAGTTCTTCGGCCGTCAGCCCTACAAGCTCGTGGCTCATATAGTGAATCCACCGGTCTTCGTCCTTTAAGGACAGTTCGTGTTTCCTGCACCAATAATCAGGCTGAATGGGATACTGCTTCGGCTTATCGTGAATGTATTTGTAATCATGAACCGCCACCTTGATATCCTTCCGGGGAATGCCCCGTTCCAGGATGATCTCGGTAAGATAGTTGATGGTACAGCCGGAATCGAAAATATCGTCTACCAAAAGCACTTTATCCCCCACCCGCAGGTGAGCCGGATCATAGGTCCAGCCTTCGACCTTGATCTCTTCCGCCTCCCGGATTCCTGTATAAGAGCGGGCCACAACCGCCGCGTAATATACCGGCCGGCCTTCCTTGCGGACTATTTTAAAATACTCGCTGATCACGTTTCCCAGATAAGCGCCTCCTCGGAGGGACACGTAGATCACATCGGGTATAAAACCGTCATGATAGATGCGGTGGGCCAGCTTGAGGGCATTGTTCCTCACCACATCGTAGGGAAGAAATTCCTTGTTCATCATAATATTGTACTATACTCCCCGCAGAGTTATCAACACGACCCTCAACAATTTCAGGAATTTGAACCCGTCCTCCCTTAACGGCACGGTTTCGCACCCGGATATTCACATCCTGCCGGGTTATCTGCGGATCCGTCATTCTATTGCGAATCCGGCGTATTCCCGCTATGATCAAGCCCTGCATCTTGCGGTTTAGGAAAGACGATGAGGTTAGCCATAGGCGATGTTCATGGCCGGGATTTCTGGAAACATTATATCGAAGAGGATTTTTCGGAATTCTACTTTGTGGGGGACTATTTCGACAGTTTCGATCTGCCGTTCATCCGGCAATATCGGAACTTCAGGGAACTCTGCGAAAAGGCCAGGGAGGACGGGCGTATAAAGCTGTGCCTGGGCAACCACGATTACCATTATCTGGGAAAGGTTACCGGACAACAGTATTCGGGGTACCAGGACAAACATTATTACGAAATTTATCAGATTCTGGAAGAAAACATCGATCTCCTCAAGATCGTGTACGTTACGGCGGATAACTACATCATCTCACATGCCGGGGTTTCGGCGTGGTTTATGAAGCGGATGAAAAAAAACGGATATACGGCCATTGAAGACATCAACACGGCCTTCGCCGAAAACCGCAACATCTTGAACTTCAACGGCTGTAATCAGTTCGGAGACGACATTACCCAAAGCCCTATATGGATCAGGCCGCATTCCCTGGAAAAACAGCCTATGGCCGGATACAGCCAGATCGTCGGCCATACCCCCGTAAACGCGATAAAAACCGTTACCTTGCGGGACAAAACGCAAAAGGCCGTTACCGTCACCTACATCGATACCCACGACATGGAATCAATTTACCGTTTTTAAGCGGCTTTCGCTTTCTTACTCCACCGTGATCCCCGCGCTCACGGGCTTTTCCGCGCCTTTCTCCACGGCGGCCGGGACGGGGGCGGCGGCTGCGGCGGTTACGGTGTAGACGCCGGGAACCAGCAGGCTTTCACCGGCGGCGTTCACCGACTCGAAGGCCGAAGCGGGAAGGTCGAACTCGACGTCCGCCGTGCGGCCCGCGGGGACCGGGACCCGCCGAAAGCCCCTGAGGGAAGCGATGGGATCGCCGGCGTCCCGGTTCTCTTTGGCAATGTAAATCTGAACCACTTCAACGGCGTCAACTTTTCCCGTGTTGGTAAGTTTTACCCTGGCCTTTACGGTCCCGCCCGCGGCGATACTGCCGCTTGAGAGCGTCAGGGAATCGAAGCGGAAAGACGTGTAGGAAAGGCCGAAGCCGAAGGGGTACAGGGGCTTTTTTTCCATGTAGCGGTAGGTGCGCCCCTTCATGGCGTAGTCCTCGTAGGGCGGGAGCTGATCCGTGGAAGCCGGGAAGGTGACGGGGAGTTTCCCCGAAGGAACGACATCCCCAAAGATGATGTCCGCCACCGCCGCGCCTCCCTGTTCGCCGGGATACCAGGCAAAGAGAACGGCGTCGGCAATGTCCTCCGGAAAGGCGATGGGGCTTCCGCCGGTGAGTACCAGGATCACCTTTTTGCCTGAGGATTTGATCTGCCGCAGAAAATCAAGCTGCCAGGACGGGAGTTCTATAGTGTCCCGGTCGCCGTTGGAATCAGAAGCAATGGCGTCCCCTTCCTCGCCTTCCATGATACCATCCAGGCCGAATACGGCGATAACCACGTCATCCTGAGGAGAGACCCCGAAGGCAACGTTGGAAGGATGGTTCGCCTCGTACATGAGGGAACCCATGCGGTATTCTATGGTGAGGGCGTACTTGTCCCGGGTCTTTTCGACCAGGCCCTCAAGGATCGTGACCAGGCGGGGGCTCATGCCGTAGTAATTTGCCAGAAGGGTATGGGGATTCGCCGCGCCGGGACCGGTCAGAAAGATGCGCTTGCCCGTATCGTCCAGGGGCAGCAGGTTGCCGTCATTCTTGAGGAGGACGATGGATCTCCGGGCCGCCTCCAGCGCGAGCCGGCGGTGCTTTTCGCAGTTGATGACTTCCCGGCCGAGCTTGCCGTAGGGACTCCGTTCCGGGGGATCGAACATGCCCAGCTTCATCCTGGTACGGAGCAGCCTGGCAAGGGCGGTGTTAATGGCTTCTTCGGTAACCAGGCCCTTCCTGTAAGCAACGGTCAGCATGGGGTAGGTACACCCGCAGTTGAGATCGCACCCCGCGTTGAGGGCTTTGGCGGCGGATTCTTCTGGGGAGGACGTAACCTTGTGGTTCTCGTGGAAATCCCGGATAGCCCAGCAGTCGGAAACAACGTGGCCTTTAAACCGCCATTTGCCCCGGAGTATTTCCTTGAGGAGCAGTTCACTGCCGTTGCAGGGTTCCCCCAGAGTCCGGTTGTACGCGCCCATCACGGCCTCCACCCCGTTTTCCACCAGGGTCTTGAAGGCCGGGAGGTAGGTCTCCCACAGGTCTTTGAGGGAAACACGGGCGTCAAACACATGGCGCAGCTTTTCCGGCCCGGAATGGACCGCGAAGTGTTTGGCGCAGGCCGCGAGTTTAAGGTTCTCCGGATCATCCCCCTGGAGTCCCTTCATGAAGGCGAGCCCTATGCGGCTGGTAAGGTACGGGTCTTCGCCGTAGGTTTCCTGCCCCCTGCCCCATCGGGGGTCCCGGAAGATATTGACGTTCGGGGTCCAAAAGGTGAGGCCCCAATACTGTTTCCGGTTTCCCGTCTTTACCGCTTCGTTATACTTAGCCCGGGCCTCATCCGCTATGGCGGAGGCCGCTTCGCGGACGAACGCTTCGTCAAACGTTGCCGCCAGCGCTATGGCCTGGGGAAACACGGTGGCAAACCCCGCGCGGGCGACCCCGTGAAGACATTCATTCCACCAGTTATATTCGGGTATCCCCAGCCGTTCTATGGCGGGGCTGTCATAGGAAAGCTGAGAAACTTTTTCCTCTAGGGTCATTCTGGAGATAAGATCCTGGATACGTTCTTCTCTGGTCATAGCACATACTCCCTCATTTGAATCAAGAATTGGGGTAGTATACCACCCCCCGGCGTATTGTACCAGCAACCCCGCGCTCTATTCCGGGCGCGGGGCAACGATGATTCCTGTAGTTCATTCCGCGGTTCCTCATGGTAAAAATCGTCGGGAAACCTCGACAGACTGATATGGCGGAATCTTTGCCGTCCGGGGTCTCAGAAACGCCTGTTCAGCGCTTCGCGAAAGCGGACGCGCCGATCATGGCAAGGAGCGTGAAGACATAGGGAATGGCCAGGATGAAGTCCGCCGGTATGTTGAACGCGCCTTGGGCGTAATTGGAGAAGGCTTCGGCCAGGCCGAAGACAAAGGCGGCGGCGAACAGGCCCAGGGGCCGGCGGTTTCCCAGGAAGATGATCACCAGGGCGATCCATCCCTTGCCGGCGGAGATGTTCGGGATAAAGACCCCCAGGTTCAGGGACAGGAAGGACCCGCCCAGACCGCAGGCGGCGCCTGAAATCAAGAATGCGGCGAACTGGTACGCCCCGGGCCTGAGCCCCAGGGAGGCCAGGGCCTGAGAATAGCGCCCGCAGGCGCGAAGCCGGAAACCGAAGGGCGTGGTATAGAGGGCCGCCCAGCAGAGGAGGAGCAGGGCCCAGCTTGCGTAGACGTACCCGGTATGCCCGGAAAAGACCGCGCCCAGGACCGGGATTCGCTCTAAAACGGGAACGGCGATAGTTTTGAGGCCGGGCGTCCCTTCCGGCGCCGCCACGCCCCGGGTGGCGAAGAGGCGGTAGGACAGCACAACGGTCGTCCCGGCGGCGAGGAGGTTCGCCGCGAGCCCCGTGATAAAGACGTTCGCCTTGAGTTTCAGAGTGATTACCCCGTGCAGGGCCGCCAGCGCCATTGAGCAGAGGACCGCCGCTAGGACTCCCAGCGCGGCGCTTCCGGTACTATGGGCGCATACCAGGGCGGCGAAGGCCCCGGTCAACAGGAGCCCCTCCAGGGCGATGTTGAGCATTCCCGCCAGTTCCGTGAAGAGCCCGCCCGCGGCCGCGAAAAGCAGGGGCGTCATAATGATTACCCCGCTGTGGAGTATGGGGATGAGCGCCATCAGGGGACCTCCCCCCGGGGCGGCTCCCGTCTCCGCGCCGTATCTTTCGCCGTAAAAAGGTTCCGCAGCACGGCGCTTGAAACCAGGAAGAAGACCGCCGACTGGACGATGGAGGCAATCTCAACGGTTACGTCGGAAAACTGCATGGCCGTCCGCGCCCCCGCGCCTATCCAGGCGAAAAAGACCGCCGCCGGGATAACCGCCACGGGGTTGGACTGGGCAAGCAGGGCGGCGGCCAGACCGTTCCAGCCCATGCCGGCGGAAAACTCTTTTATGGCTGCGTAATAGGTCCCGTAGACCGCCAGGCCCCCGCCCAGGCCGTAGAGCGCGCCTGAGACGCTCATGCTCAGAATCGCCGCGCCTCCGGTATTGATCCCCCCGTACCGGGCGAACCAGGGGTTGATTCCGCAGAGCCGGATCTCGTATCCCCTCCGGGTCCGGAAGAGAAAAAGATATATCAGAACCGCCGCGGCAAGGGCGAAAAACAGGGCGGCGCTCAAATTCGAGGGCGGCAGGATTCGGGGCAGCCGCCAGGATTCGGCGATCTTCCGGGTGGACTGGAGATTGGCCTGGGGGTCCAGGAACGGCCCGGTAACGCCGTAATTGGTGAACATTATCAGGGCGTTGGATACCAGAAAGGTGGTGATGAGTTCGTTGGCGTTCCACTTTTCCTTGAGAAATCCTGAAAACCCTGCGGCCGCGCCGGCAAAGGCCGTCCCCGCAAGCAGCGCCAGAATCGCCCCCGCCGCGCCGAAGGGCGTCAGGGCGTGGGCGGCGATTGCGGTAACAAACGCGCCCGCGTAGATCTGCCCTTCGCCGCCCAGGTTGAGGTTCCCGCCCCGCATGGCCGCGGATACTCCCAGGCCCCCGAAGATGAGGGGGACGGCGCCGTTCAGCATGTTGCCGAAGGAATAACGGTCCCGCAGGGGGCCGAAAAAAAAGTACGCCAGGGTCCGGGCGGGGTCCCTGCTGAGAAACAGGGCCGTCAGCGCCATGACGATCACCGGGATGAGCAGGATGAGCGCCGCTCCTCCCGCCCTCGCCGGAAGATTCCCCCAAAACGCCCGCGCCGCCGTCCCCGGCCTGGGGGAAAATTCCGCCGCCCGGCGGCGCCCGGGCCGTTCAGATTTCATGGTTCAACCCCGTCATATACGCTCCAATTTCTTCTTTTAATCTCTCAGCGTTTCCGCCGTCCCGTTCCGGACGCAGTTCCGCCGCCGCCGTTCCCCGGTAAACAACAATGATCCGGTCGGCCAGGGACAAAATTTCGTCCAGGTTCGAGGAGATGAGGATAACCGCCGCGCCCCGTTCCCGGAGGGCCGCTATCTGCCCGTACACATAGCGGCTTGCGGCGGCGTCCAGCCCCCAGGCCGGTTCGGAAAAGACGATGTAATCCCGGTACTGATCGATTTCCCGCGCCAGGATGAGCTTTTGGATGTTCCCCCCCGAAAGCGCGTCGAGGCGCTGATCCGCGTCCCCCCGGATGTCGAAGCGCTGGATACAGCTCTCCGCGTACTTCCGCGCGTCCTCCTGGTCCGGGAGCAGGGAACGGAACCAGCCGGCTGGTCCGCGGCCCGGCTTCCCGCGGAAGAATTCCCGCCGCCGGTTCACGATGAGGTTTTCCCAGACCCGGGCCTCCCCGGCGCTGCCCGCTCCCAGCCGGTCCGCCGGGACGTAGGCCAGCCCCCGTTTGCGCAGTTCCCGGGTCGTAAGACGGGATATGTCCTCCCCGCGATGAAGCACCCGTCCGGCGGCGACAGGGAGGAAGCCCCCCAAAACCGCTTCCAGCGCCCCCAGACCGTTCCCCCCGACGCCCACGAAGGCGAGGATTTCCCCAGCGCGGGCGGTGAAGGAAACACGGTCCAGGAGCGGACGTTTCTGCCCCCGGCGTTTCACCGTTACGCCGTCAAAGGCGATGACCGCCGCTCCCGGAGCGCGGGGTTCCCGCCGCCGGGCGTCCGTCCACGCCGCCGCTTCCGTCCCGATCATCAGGCGGGACAGATCGCTTTCACTGACGCCGCCGGTTTCCCGGACGCATAGCAGTTCCCCCTGCCGCATGATTGCTACCCGGTCGGAGATTTGCTTTATTTCACGCAGCCGGTGGGTGATGAGGATCAGGGACGCGCCGGATTCCGCGAGGAGCCTGAAGGTACGGAAAAGGGCGGCGGTCTCCCGGTCCGTCAAGACCGCAGTTGGTTCGTCAAGGATAAGGATGTCCGCATCCCGGTGGAGCATCTTGAGTATCTCTACCTGCTGCATCTCTCCTACCGTAAGTTCCCCCACCAGCGCACCGGGGGCGACGGAAAAGCCGTGCCGTTCTATCAGCTCCCGGACCCGGCGCTCCGCCGCCGCCGTATCATAGAAGAGGCCCCAGCGGACCGGCTCCCTCCCCATGACCACGTTGCGGGCCACCGTGAATTCCGGGAAAAGCATGAAGTGCTGGTGCACCATCCCTATACCCAGCCGGTTCGCCTGGAGCGGCGAACGGATGTCCGCCGGCGCGCCCTTCACCAGAATTTCTCCCTCCGCCAGGGGAACAAGGCCGTAGAGAATCTTCATCAGCGTGGTTTTTCCCGCGCCGTTTTCCCCGGCAAGACAGAGGATCTCCCCCTTACGCAGGTCCAGGGACACCTTCCGGTTCGCCCAACGCCTCTGGCCGGGATAACGCGCGGAAACGCCGCGCAGTTCCACCGCCGGCGTTCCGTCCGAGGGAAAAGTAACAGCGGGCACGGCCTACAGCGGGGGCAGCGTATAGTCCACCTGGCCCGCCTTGACGCGGGCCAGGAACGCGGCGAACTTCGCCTGTATCTCCGGGGGAACATAATCACGGTAGCCTGGATCGTCGGCGATAAAGTCAAGGTAGCCCTCCGCCGCTCCCACCGTCCGGCTGACGCCGTATTGAACCTTTCCGGCCGCCGCGTCGGAGAGTATCTCTTCCACCAGTTTTTCCTGTTTCATAAGGCCGCATCCCAGGATGACTCCCGGCGCGGCGCGGTACTCGTTGGTGTTATGGTAGACGATATACGCGCCCCGTTCCCCGGCGGTTTTGATGAGGCCCTGGGCGGCTCCGCCCGCAATGACGGCGAACACGTCCGCGCCGGCGTCGATCATGCTTCCCGCCAGTTCCGCCGCCTTGTTTGCGTCGTACCAGTTCCCTATCACCCGGAAGTCCACCGTAATGTCGGGATCGGCCAGCTTCGCTCCGGCCAGGAAGCCCGGCAGGATGTGGTTGTTGAGCAGGGGGTATTCCTGGGCGGCGATAAAGCCCAGGCGTTTAGCGGGGTTGGCCCGGGGCATCCCGCTTACGGTGACGAGCCCCGCCAGGTAGCCCAGATACAGGGACTGCTCGTACTGATTGTAGAGGTAGGTGCAGATCTGCGGGTTCCCCTCGTATTGGGCGTCGGTGATGATGAATTTTTGACGGGGGAATTTTTCCCCCACGCTGACGCAGATTTCGGGCAGCGAAGGGTTGGATCCCAGGACAATATCGTATTCGCCGCTTGCCACGAGGGACGTCAACTGTTCCTCCCATTCGGCCTGGTTGAACCCCGCCTCGTAAATCTTTACCGTTACCCCCTCATGAGCCGCGGCAAAGCGTTCCGCTCCGGCGGCCAGCAGTTCATAGGGCGGGCTTCCCGCCAACATCCCGGTAATGTAGACCAGGACCGAAAGGCCGCCGCGCCGGGGTTCGTCCTGGCGGGATCCGCCGGCAAACGCCGGAGCCCCCAAGAGCGCCAGGACCGCCGCGAGAAGGATCGCCGGCGCGGCCGCCGTCCGCGCCGTTTTTTGGACGGGTTTTCGTTGGGTTTTCATGGTATGTATGCTCCTTACTAAAAAAATTTTTTGGGCTGTTCGCCCTCCGGGCCTCCGGGGTTCACCAGCCGTTTTAACCGCCTCGGACGCGCCGTTCAGCGCGTAAAAAAGCCCTTGGGAATTACGCTCCAAGGGCTTCTGTTTCGGGGAAAAACACGCCGTTATGAACGGCCGGGTTTCGACTTTCTCCCATCCGGACTATACCGTCGGCGCCGGAATCTCACCGGTTCAATCCTTACACCAGGACTCGCGGGCTATACCGCCGGCCGGGAATTGCCAGGAAACGGCTTTCCGCCGTTTCAGCTCACCCCGCCCTGAAAATCTTCGCAAGAACGCCCCGCGGGAATACCCTCCCCGCGCCGGTCCCTGCAATGGTTATAGCTTAGAGTAAGACGAAAAAAAAAACAACGCCT
>JAIRSS010000134.1 GCA_031255315.1 Spirochaetaceae bacterium | reverse complement strand
TGACCGGGGGCGTCCCCGTCTTCCGGCGCATCGCTCAAAAGGGATCGGGCTGAAAGATACGAAATATCCTTGCGGACAGTGCTGCTCGACCAGCCGGTCAACGCTTCCACTTCAGCGGAGGTAAGGGGGGAACCATTGTTTTGCTCAAGGAACCGCATAAGCTGGAGGAGCCGGGCTTTAGCAGCGTGAGGAATCGCCATCAGGAACCATCCTGTGAATTATTTCACAGACAGTATAGGGTAGAGAGAAAATCATGTCAAGGGAAGCGCGCAGCGGTGTCGCCGCAGCGGGCGGCAGCAATTTAACATTTACCCACCCGGTTCATCGCCGGGGACGACAATCAGAAACTCTTCTCAGTTTTCATGGAAGAAGCGTCGAAACGAAAAACGTCTCCCACCTCCCGAATACGGCCTACGCCCGGCGAATCGCCGGGTGAAATAATCCAGAGAAGGGAGTATCTTGTCTGGATTGCTTCGCTCCCAATGACGGCTATCGTGCGAAACGCTTCATATTTCACCTTCGCGGACATACAGAGCGGCGGCGCTTGTTTTTTGCGCTACCAAGGGGGGGAATCTCCCGTTTTCTGGAGTAAATGCGGAAGGTCCGCGTTACAGTTCCGCCGCTTGCGCGTTTTCGGAAAGCCGTTATACTTTCCTGTATGGACACAGCCCCTCCCATCCTGCCGCCCACCAACGACTGGATATTCAAACTCCTCTTTGGCGACGAGCGGCATAAGAACAACACCGTCGCCCTGCTCAAGTCTTTCCTCGACCTCCCCGAGGAGGAATTCGACGTCAGCTTCATGGACACGGCCTTGAAACCGGAATCCGAGGAAGAGAAGGCCGGCATCGTGGACGTCAAGATAAAAACCAGGAGCGGAACTATCATTGATGTGGAGATACAGGTAAACCCCTTTCCCAATTTGGAGAAACGGATTTCCTTTTACAAGTCGAAACTCATCGTGGAACAGATAGGGGAAGGGGAGCGGTACGATGTTATCCGACGGGTAATCTGCGTGTGTATACTGGACCACCCGTTTTTCCGGAAGGAGACGGAATACCTGAACCGGTTCCGGTATTACAACCCGGAGACGGGGCTGTGCTTTGAAGGGATGCCGGAAGAGATATACATGATAGAGCTGACGAAGGTGCCCGAAGAGAGCGATGGGAGGGCGGCGTGGGACTGGATGAGGTTTTTGAGGGGGAAAGGGAAGGAGGAGTTTGAGATGATAGCGGAGAGGAACAATGAAGTGCGGGAGGCGGTGAACACGTTGTATCGGTTGAGCGAAGACCCTGAGGTGCGGGCGCGGATGGAGTACCGGGAGAAGGCGCGGCGCGATCAGGCGACGCTGTTATATGCGGCTGTTCAGGAAGGAGAGGCGCGGGGCGAAGCGAGGGGTAAGGCGCTGGGTGAAGCACAAAGCCGTGCCGAGATCGCCAGGAACATGAGGAACCTGGGGCTTCCCCTGGAAATGATAGAAAAGGTCGTCGGCCTGGGGCCGGAAGTCATTAAACAGCTTTAATACTTGAGGTTGTTCCTGTATGCTCATATTTGAATCGCAAGCATATTGATCGGATGAAAAAGCTGCGCCGGTACTACGATGGCGGGAAAAGGGGTTTGCTGCTTGGAGCGGTCTTTTTTTCATACGCGGACGGAGAGGAAACCGGGAATTGCCGCCGTCCCCTGCTCCGCCTTGATTTTTGTTATGATTACTACAATACTTACATAATAATACCGATGAAAACGCCCCAATGCAACGCGGTGATTTTTTTAGTTCCTCTTTTTGTATTCAATATTTTGTTTTTCGCCTCCGCGCAGACCCAAGGGGGAGGGGCTGTCTTTGCCCCTTTCGTTTCCCTGCTTCGGGGGGAGGTCGAGCATAATCTGATCCGCCTGAGTTGGATAGATTCCCGGGATGTACGGGGGCCGGTGTTTATCTACCGGTCTCAAACTCCTTTTGATACCGAGCATCCCTACCACCTGGTCCAGCCCATTGAAGCGCCTTACGGGGCTCAGTCTTACCTGGACACGGTAGAAACCGCAGGGCAATGGCATTATTTTGTAGCCGCCAGTGATGAACGGGGCCGCCTGTACGAAATCTTTATGCCCTACGGGAACACCGTAACCGTTACGGTTGAGGAAATTCAGCGCGAGAGTTCCCGTTTTGTCCAGAACTCGGGCGCGCCCTCCAAAATCACCGGCCTGGAAGCGGCGGTCCAGGGCGACGGGGTTCTCATCTCTTTCACGTTAAGCGCCCCGGTTAGGAATTTGGCGCTTTACCGGAGCGTCAATCCTATTACCAACCTCCAGGAACTCCTCAACGCGGTCTTCGTTGAGAATGGAGTTCTTTCTCCTTTTATGGATTATCCCGTTCCGGGAATCCCCTATTACTACGCCGTTATAACTGAGGATGAGCTGATTTCTGGAAACATGGAGATTTACCCGGGCAGCAACGCCACCGTAACCGCCGTGGAGGTCTCCGCCGGGTCCAGGATTGGCCTGGTCCCTTCCCCGGGAATCAGGGCTATTCCCCTTCCGCTCATCTCGGCGAGCACGATTTCCCCCAGCGGTAACTACGAGAACGTCCCCCCGCCGGCGCTCTTAAGTCCCGAAGCGGCGTGGGCTGTAAACAGCCTCAACCTGCGGAGAACAGCCCCGCTTCCCCCAAAAATACCCCGTGTCTTTGAGCAGGACCTGGCGCCTCCTTCAGGCGGGGAGGAGCGTGGTCTCCGTTCCATCGTGCAAGGTTCGTTCAGGAGCCGGGATTGGCCGGTATGCCGGGACGAACTCGTTCAGTACCTGTCCCTGCCCCATAGCGCCGCC
Organism: Spirochaetaceae bacterium; assembly: GCA_031255315.1. Next base: position 6,868 of record JAIRSS010000134.1, on the reverse strand, counting down.
TCCGAAGTCCGCGCCCGGTTCTATCTTGCCCAGGCCCATTATTTTAACGGTTCCTACCGGGAGGCTCTCTTTGAGTTTCTGTCCGCCCAATCCCATTATCCCAAAGAAACGCAGGAATGGGTGCAGGCGGCCTTGCTGATGCTGATTCAGAAGCCCCTTAATACCGCAAATACCGCAGCATCTCCCGCAGTTCCGGATTAGCCGGGATGGGGGCGGCTGTTTGTTCGTCTTTTGGTTTCTGTAAAATAATCTCGTCCCCCGCTTCTATACGGTCGAAAAACCCGGAACGGCTCAGGGTGCCCAGGCTCACTTCCTCGTCTACTTGATTGATAACGAAGGTTCCAACCGTGTCTTCCGGGGTATAAGAGAGGCCGATCCCTTCGTTAAGAATGACGGCGCGGCCTTTTTTCACCACATCATAGACCTGTTCGGCCTCAACGCCGTCGGCGCGGCCTTTGTCCGCCAGCGCCTGGGAAGCGCGGCGGCGCACGATCACGCCCCGGAAAGGCAAGGACGCGTCGAGCTGGTCCGTAATACTCCGGGCGGCGTTGCGCAGACGATCCGCGCCGGTCCGGTAGGCATGGAAGGTTCCCGCGGAAGAACCGGTCCGGGCTGTAAAGAGTTCCCCCTTAACGGAAAGATCCCGTTCGCTTTCCGAAACCGAAATCACCAGAAAATAGTCCGCGCCAGCTTCCCGGGCGGTACGGAACGCCTGGGAGAACGAGGGCTGCCGGAGTTCCGTTTCCAGGGCTTCCACGCTCCGGTCATGGACCAAGAGGTCTTTGATGAAGGAAGACGCCACGCTTCCGGCGTCGGCGTGGTAAAACGCGGACTGAGAGGCTACGGAAAAAACCGCCAGTTTCCAATGGCGGGATGACGCGGCAAATTCCACCGGCTCCACCGGCCAACGCCGGTGAAGGGCGTCCGCAAGGAGGGCTTCGTAGGTTTCCACCGCATCCGCCAGGTCCCGTCCGCCAAGTCCCAGGCTCTGCATGAACTTGAGTTCTTCAAGATAGCGGGAGGGGAAGCCCCTGATCCGCAGGAGGTCGGCGTATTCCTGACGCTCCGGGGCGTAGGGATTGAGCCTGATACCCCGGCGGTACTCAAACAGGGCTTGATCGCCCAGGTTCCGGGACCGATATTCCCGGGCGCGGCCAAAATGCCAGGAAGCCCAGCGGGCGCGGCCTGAGTTCTCCAAAGGTGTATCGTAAATGATGAGGTCTTCTAAGGCGGTACGGACAAACTCGTCTTCCGGATCAATGGCGGCGGCGGAGGCAAGGATGGCGGCGGCCTCGCTTCTCCGGCCCATACGGGTATAGGCCATCCCCTTGAGGTACCAGTTTCCAACATCGTTCCGGTCCGCTGCAATGGCCTCGTCCGCAAGGCGGGCCGCTTCCTCATACCGTCCGGAACGGTAATAGAGAGAAGCCAGAAGGGACCGGGCCTGGGTGAAACCGGGCCGCAGGGCCAGAGATTCGGCGGCGTATTCTATGGCTTGAGGAAATCGGCCCGCCTGGGCGTCCAGATAGGCGGCGTAATAGTAGACCCGGTAATCTCCGGGATGAAGGACCAGGGCCTTTTCGATGGACGCCCGCGCGCCGCCAGCGTCTCCCAGGGAGCCCTGGACCAACGCCAAAGAAACGAGAAGGCGCCGGTCGTCGGGATAGCGGGGCTCTACACTCCGGTAGCGGATCAGGGCGTCCCCGGTCCGGCCCCGGGCTATGTCCAGTTCCGCGGCGGCAAACAGGGCGTCCCGGTTGTAGGGTTCCCGGTCTAAAATACCGGAGATAATCGCGGCGGCCTCATCAAGCCGGCCTACCGCGATAAGGATAACGGCTTCAAGGTTCGCCAGGCCCAAGTTTCCCCGCGATAGGACGCGGCCCTTCCTTACCCAGAGCAGGGCCTCATCATATTCGCCTAACTCATAGTAGCATTCCGCAAGAGACGCGGCGGCTTCGGCATGGGCGGGGTTGAATTTGAGACACTCCAGCAAAGCCTCCGCTGCGGAATACCAGTCTTCGGCGGCCATATACTGCCGGCCCTGCCGGTACTGGAACGCCGCCGTTCCATCCGGAGAACGGCTCTGGGAAAAAAGCGGGGGAGAAACCAGCATTAAACAAAACAGCGCCGCCCTAAAAAACAGTTTAATTCGTGGTGTCATGAACCGGGGGCCCGCCGTACCACAATCTTAACGGTGTTGATCCGGTGTCCTTCCATATCCTGAACGATGAAATCGTGTCCGGCATATACGGCTTTTTCATATTTCACCGGGATTTTTCCCAAAAGGTCGAACACAAAACCGCCCAGGGTATCGAAGTCTTCAACCGGAAACTCCACACCGATTTTCTCCCCCAGGTCCTCCAAGTTCACCCTGGCGTCGCAAAGGTAGGAATCCTCCTCCAGCTTCACGATGTCCTCCTGCTCATTATCGAATTCGTCCTGGATGTCCCCAATAATCTCTTCAATAATATCTTCCATACAAACGATGCCCGACACGCCTCCGTACTCATCCACAACTACCGCGATGTGGACTCGCCGCCGTCTGAGTTCCCGAAGAAGCCCGTCAATATGTTTCGAAAGAGGGACGAAAAAGGGTTTCCTCAGAAGTTTGCGGATGTCGAATTCGCCGTTCTTGACCAGTATCTGAAGTACGTCTTTGACATACAGGATGCCGATAACATTGTCTATGGTCTCCTCGTATACCGGGAACCGGGAATGGCCGCTTTCGCAGACAGCCGACAAAAGCTCGTCCCTGGGGGTATCTACGGATATGAACACCGTATCTATCCGGGGAACCATAACCTCCTTAACGGTAGTTTCTGATAATTCCACCACCCCCCGGATCATTTCCTGCTGATCCATTTCGAGAGAATCATAGGTCTTTTTATTTATCTCGCCTTTTTTAAAGAACGACTTAACAAAACCTCCCGCACTCATAGTTGTTTCAGCTCCATTCCTCCTGTAATGAGCGGTTCCCGCCGCAGCGCCGCTCCCTCCTCAATCACCGTTTTCCCGGACAGCTTTTCTAATAGTTCTTCCTGAAGCCGCAGCATAGGACGGAAGGGTTCATTATCTTCATGATCCATTCCATCTAAATGAAGAATGCCATGGATTACGAGACGGCGCAACTCCTCATCTTTATTTACGCGAAAATACCGGGCGTTTTCTTCCAGGGTTTCCAGGGAGATAACAAGGTCCCCTGGCAAATACCGCATACAGCCCTCCCCGTCCGGGACGGTTTCTCCTAACGAAAAAGACAACACATCGGTGGGTTCATCCAGCGCCCGGTACCGCGAATTAAGAGCGCGTATAGAGGCGTCATTGCAAAGCAGAATTGAAAGGTCCCAATTTGTTTTACCCGCGGTGTCAAGGACAGTGCAGGCGAAGGCGGCCAGGGAATCCGCCCAACCGGGGAGCGGAACCTCCTCTGCATGTACTTCAACGCGGTTCATTCCGGTCCTCCGTTTTTTGGGACTCGTTCCGCGGCTCGCCGGCTTTAGATTCCTGTTTCGGCTCCGGCGTTTCTTTGCTATCCTCTGAATCTCCGGGGCCCTTCGATTCTTTCGGACTCTTGGAACCCTCCCCGTTCTTGGAAGCCTCCGGGGTTTTTAGGTCTTTCGGAATTTTTGGATATTCAATACGGGAGTGATAATGACCGGCTAAAACACGGACAAAGGCTTTTTTGATGGTTTCTAATTCCCGAAAGGTCAACTCCGATTCGGAAAGCTGGCCGTGCTCAAATTTCGCCATGATAAGTTCTTGAATGTATTTTTCAAGCCGGGTTACCGAAGGCTTTTCAAGGGTCCGCGTCGCCGCCTCGGTAACGTCCGCCAGCATGACCACGGCGGATTCACGGGAACGGGGAGGCACCCCTGGATAAGAAAAATCCTCCTGGTTCACCAGGTTTTCCCGTTTCAGCGCCTCGTGGTAGAACCAGCTTATCACCGAATTACCATGGTGTTCGGCGATAATATCCGTCACTTCTTTGGGAAGGCCGAGGCGCCGGGCCTTTTCCACCCCCAGTTTCACATGACTGCGGATCACCGTCGCCGAAAGCCGGGGGGCTATATTATCGTGTTTGTTATACGCGGTCTGGTTTTCCACAAAATAATCAGGGTTGTCTATTTTTCCTATGTCGTGGTAGTAGGCCCCCACCCGGGCCAGCAGAGGATTAGCCCCGATTTCCTGACAGGCGGTTTCCGCCAGGGTCGCCACCATAAGGGAGTGGCTGTAGGTGCCCGGCGCGGCGCTGAAAAGACGCTTCAAAATAGGGGAATTGAGGTCCGCGAGTTCTATCAGCCTAAAACTAGTTACCGCGTTCAGAACGTACTCCAGCCACGGAAGAAACCCCAAAACCAGTATCCCCGATGCGGCGCCGTTAAAGGCGGCCCAAAACAGGCTGCCGGGGTAGTTTTCCGGCGGACTTCTCTGGAAGAGAAGAACGGACAGAATGGCGGCGCAATTAGCCGCCCCTACAGCGAGACCCGCCTTTACCATGTCTATACGCTTCTCAACCCCCCGCAGGGTGTAAACCGCCGCCGCCCCGGAAGTCAGGGCGAAAATATACGACGAGGCGTCGAACGCGCCGGAGATGAAACTTGCCAGCGGCAGGACCATAGCCATTGTTACCGCAATACGGGGGCCGATCAGAATATACGGAAGCATTATAACCAGAGCGGTGGGCAGGAACAGGGCGGCGGAAAAATCCCCAATAATGGAAAGATTCCGGATAAAAACGGAACCGGTAATATACGCCGCCGCCAGGATGCAGAGGAGATACACTTCCCGCGGTTTGAGTTGGCGGTTCTGGAAACGCTGTCCCGCCAGGAACCCCAGGAACGCATAGTGGAGCAAGAAGATCAACGCCCGGCCTATACCCAGCCGGGGGTCCCTGCCGCTGGCGGTAACACTCAGCGCCCTAAGCTGGGCCATGTCTCCTTCTGTAACGACAAACCCCCGCCGGACAACCTTTTTTCCCCGCTCTATATACTTTACCACGGGCTCCACTTTTGAGCGGACTTCGGCAATACGCTGCTGCGTATCCTCCGGCGAAAAGAAAACATTCTCCGTGAGAAACGGCATAAGCAGGGATACGGCGACAGCGGTAAAAGAATGCGGGAACCCGTTCTCTTCCGCAAGCCGCGTTATAGCAGCCCCCGCCTTATCCATCGTGATAATCCGGTCATACCGTATCTGTTCCCGTTCCGTTCTGGGGCCGTAATTGTGGAGAAGTTCCACGATGTCAGGATTGTAGATTTCCAGACCCAGCGGCATGGCGAAGATGCCGGCTTCCAGAAGCTGGCCCAGAACGACGCTGCCGTATTCCCCCGCCTGCTCCCGGTCTGGAGTGTTGTATAAGGCTTCCAGTACGCTCAGGGAAAAAGACCCGGGAAATTCACCCTCCAAGGCGGAGCGGAAGTAGGTAAAGGACCCGTTCTCCCCGTCTTGGCCGGTAAAAAAAGAAGACAAAACCGCGGCAAACCGGTTATAGGACTCTATGATTTTTTCGTTAGCCTCAAGCAGGTACGTGAAGACTGCGGGAACCTGCTTTTCTTTGGACTCCCGGCTGCGGGTAGTAGCTTCCTCGTCAATATACGAGACAGACTGCTCCGCCGTAACATCCCGCTCGGCCACCCGTCCGACTTCGAATTCCTGAATATCTTCCATCCCGAAACGAGCGGAACCCCGGTTGAGGCTGATCACCGCCAGCGAAATCAGGAAGGCCGCCGTCGTTGCCAACAACGGGCCAAGCCGGAATTTCATAGGCTTTAAAGCATTCAGAAAGGCCCTGCCGCCAAAATCTTTATCATTTTTTTTCATGATTTTTTCGTTGTCATACTCTTTCTTTTTCATTCATATCATACGCCTGTATGATTTTTTTAATAAGAGGATTCCGAATCACGTCGGCGGTATTAAGGTACGCGAAATGCAGCCCTTCAACACAGGAAAGGATGGATACGGCGTGCAAAAGACCGGAATCGATCCGCTTGGGAAGATCGATTTGAGTAGCGTCCCCGGTGATGACCGCCCGGGCGCCCTCGCCTATCCTGGTCAGGAACATCTTCATCTGTTCTTTGGTGGTATTCTGGGCCTCGTCTAAAATGATCACGCAGTTGTTAAGGCTTCTCCCCCGCATATAGGCTAACGGCGCGATTTCTATAACATGATCCTCTTCCATGCGGCGGATAAGTTCAAAGGGAACAAGCGCTTCCATAGCATCATAGAGGGGTTTAAGGTAGGGATTTATTTTTTGCGTAAGGTCCCCCGGAAGGAACCCCAAGCTTTCCCCGACTTCCACCACCGGACGGGTCAGAACCAGCTTGCGGGCTTTTTTGGAAAGAACCAGGCTGAGGGCTTCCGCGATGGCAAGATAAGTCTTTCCGGTTCCCGCCGGCCCTATGCAGAAGCAAATATCCCTGGCCCTCATACCCAATATATACAACGCCTGATTCCGGCTCCGGGGAAAAATACGGCAGAACCCGTGGGGAATGTGAATAAGAGCCGCCCGCATCGTATCCGCATAGGGCTTTTCACCAGAGGCTTTCCCGCCGTCTTCGTCCCCGCTCAATCCCCGGATTCCCGCCAGAGCCGCAACATATTCAGGCGAAGGGCTTTCGCCATCCTCCACCGCGGCTATAAGGCTGTCTATCATCGTTTTGAACCGTCCGGCGCTGCCGGCGTCAAGCCCTTCAAACCGTATCTCGTTTCCACGGGTATCAATGCGCCCCCCCAGGGAACCTTCCAGAATTTTGAGGTTCCCGTCATTAGCGCCGCATACCCCGGACAATACTTCCCGGTCGTTCAGTACGATGGTTATGCTTTCCTCCAAATGTACCTCTAAAGAAGAAGTGTATAACCGTCTATTCAG
>JAIRSS010000133.1 GCA_031255315.1 Spirochaetaceae bacterium | reverse complement strand
GCAAGACCCGGATCAGCCTCCAGCATCGCAAAGGCGTCGGCCCTAGCGCGGGCAAGCTGATGGGCGTCCCGGATAAGATCGGCGATTCCCAGGGTCAGATACCCCGACTGCTCTATGCCGGCGATCTGGCCGGGCCCCCGAAGCTTCAGGTCTTCTTCAGCAATCACAAACCCGTCAGAGTTTTCCCGCATCACCTTGAGCCGGGTCTTCCCGTCCTCGGTCAGGCCGTCCCCTTCCGGCCCTTCGTCAGAATAGATCAGGAAACAGTAGGACTGCTCCCCGCCCCGGCCCACCCGGCCCCTGAGCTGATGCAGGGCGGAAAGACCAAAACGCTCGGCGTGTTCTATCACCATGCAGGAAGCGTTGGGTACGTCAACCCCCACTTCAACCACGCTGGTAGCCACCAGGATCTGTACAGCTCCCCGGCGAAAGGCTTCCATTGTTTTGCGTTTCTCCTCCTCGTCCAGCCGGGAATGAACCAGGGCTGTCGTATACTGAGGAAAAACTGAAACGGCCAGGCGTTCCGCCATTGATTCGGCGTCTTTCAGGGCCTGGTTGTCCACAGCCCCGATGAGGGGATACACAAAGTACGCCTGCCGCCCGGCGGCAAGTTCCCGGCCCACAAATTCGTAGACCTTTTTTTCGTTGGATTCCCGCGCCAGGTGGGTCTTAACCGGCTTGCGCCCCGGCGGGAGATCCCGGATTACCGACACATCCAGGTCCCCGAACACTGTAAGGGCCAGCGTCCTGGGTATGGGCGTGGAGCTCATCATAAGGAGGTCCGGCGTTCCCGGCGACTCCGGAGAGGACTGTCCCTTTGCCATGATGGCCTGCCGCTGGGTTACTCCGAACCGGTGCTGCTCATCCACCACCACAAGCCGCAGACTCCGGTACGCCACATCCCTGGAAAAAAGCGCGTGGGTCCCAACCGCCATGTCTACATCCCCGGCGGCCAAACTTTTGAGCAGGGGCGACCTCCCAGCGGCCTTAATGTTCCCCGTAAGAAAGGCGATTCGCACTCCCAGGGGTTCCAGGAGGGCTGCCGCGTTCTCGGCGTGCTGCCGGGCAAGCAGTTCCGTGGGGGCCATCAGCGCCGCCTGCCCTCCGTCTTCAATGGCTTTGAGGGCCGCTAAAAACGAAACCAGGGTCTTCCCCGATCCGACGTCTCCCTGGAGGAGCCGGGCCATAGGGAAAGGCCCCTCCATATCCCGGTTGATTTCGGCGACCGCTTCTTTCTGGCCGGGGGTAAGGGCGAAGGGCAGACGTTCCAGGATCCGGCGCTGGAGGGAACCCGGCGTTCCGGGCGCGGCGGAACCGCGCCGACGGCGCGTCCGGGCGGCGGCGTTTGTTTGCCGGCGTTCCAGCGCCCGCTTCCCTACCAGCGTTTCCAGATAGAACAGTTCCTCGTAGATGAGGGTCTTCCGGGCCAGGCCAAGTTCGCTCATTGATCCGGGAAAATGCACGGCCCGGATTGCCTGAGCTTTGGGGAGGAGCCCGTCGCGGCGGATGATTTCTTCGGGGAGTTCGTCTTCCAATGGCGGGGCGTACTGGGACAGGGCGGCCTTGATCAGCTTCCTGAGCAGCCCCTGGGTAAGACCCGCGCCCAGCGGGTAAACCGGAAGGATGCGGCCAAAAAAACGGCTTGACGGGGCGGCGCTTCCCGGTTCCGCCGGACCCCCGCCTTCCAGGGGTTCCACCTCAAAAGCCGTGGATTGAATTTCACCGTATTTATAGAAGAAACGACCCCAAAGCCTGAACTGTTTACCCGGAGTGAGTTGTTTTTCCAGGAAGGTCCGGTTGAAACAGACGAGAACCGCCCGCGCACTGGAGTCTTCGACGTATACCTTGAGGGTCTTCATCCTGCCGAACCCGAACCAGTCGTGGGCCAGGACCCGGACCACGGTACAGACCGCGGGATACCGCCTGAAATCCGCCAGCGGCACGGCGACGCTCCGGTCTTCCCAGTCTCGCGGGTACCGGCAGAGGAGCGCCCCGACGCTCGTAATACCTCCGCCCGCCAGGGTGCGGAGCGCCGCGGGACCGGCGCCTTTGATACGGTCCGGCGTCATGGTTAATTCCCTGAGGAACATTGCGCTTATACGGCGGGATTATAGGGGAGAACCGCTCAAAACCCGGATCAGAAGCTGTACAAGAAACCCGAGGCCGATCCGCAGCGCCAGGAGGACCGCTATGGCGGCGATAAGCCCCCCCGGATACGCAACCAGACGGCCCCGGAAGAAGATTCGGCTGACTCGGTACAACACCGGCTGGGACAGCGAATCCACGGTTCCCCAAAAGGAACGGTAGACATTCCGCCTGGTAAGATGGGCGATAAGTCTGAGTATCAGAACGATGAGAAAAAAACTGATGATGAAGGACGCCGCGGCCCAAACCGCGGAAACCGCCAGGGTCAGGAGTATCCCCAGGCTTATGCGGCCGTACCGCCCTAATGTCCCAAACACTGTATTCGCCGCCGACAGGGTAAGCAGGGCAAGGACGGGGGAGAAGTCCAACATACCAAAGCGCAGGGGAAACCGGCGGAACCAGTCGAGGTACGGGTCAGTGATCCGGCACAAGAGCTCCACCGGCCTTCCATACACGGCGCCGCTAAACCAGGTCAGCATGATTCTCACAAAAATGAGAAGCATATAAAGGCTCGTAAAAGCACCCAGAATGTTCATAAGGACGTTCATTCCATAACTTTAGCAGGTTTTCCGGGAGAAGTCGAGTATGATCGCCGGTCATTCC
>JAIRSS010000243.1 GCA_031255315.1 Spirochaetaceae bacterium | reverse complement strand
TGGCTTACCAACCTGGAAAGGCGGCATAACTTCTTCCCCAACATTAACTACCGGGTTTTCCGGCGCAAGCGGTACTAATCGTATTCACCGTTGAACCGGGGTCCGCCGAATCCCTGGTTTGATGGTTGCGGAACGCCCCGTGCAGCCGCTGGGGCTTACGCTGTCCCGGCTGGCAGCCTGTTGCACTTGTAGCTTTTATGCGCGAAGCGCAACAAACTCCTCGGACCTCGTAAACACTAAATCACAAAAATACATGATACCACGGTCCACGGATTTTCACCGATTATAAACACGGTTGATACGAAAAATCCGCGGTAATCCGGTGTAAACCGCGGACCGTATTCCGGCTTTTTAGTGTAAGCAGCCCATAAACGGTGGATAGTGCGGGACCCCGCGCCGGGTCCCGCAAACGTTTCTTATTTCACCATCTCCAGGGAATACGCTTTGCCGCCCATCCCCAGTTCTTCCAGGAAGTCTATCTGGGAATAGGGGTCCTTCCCGTGGAGGCGTTCAAACAGGTGGCCGTGATCGCCCAGGACTATTCCCTCCGGTACGCCTTCGGGGTTCAGCTTTTCGCAGGTGATCTGGTCCAGGCTTGCGGCGTCTATGGCGGCGATGTCCCAGGAGGACATAAGCCCTATGTCCGGTACCAGGGCTGGGGTGGTTATGCCCCAACAGTCGCACATCGCCGTAATCTGGATGAGGAGGTTGATATAGAACACGTTCCCCGGCTCAAAGGCGTCAAGAACGGTCTTGGTGCAAAGGGCCAGACCCTTCTGAAAGTCGTGATAGCTTGCGTCGGTCAGGCTGACGGCCCCGGTGGGGCAGACTTTGTAACAGTGCTGGCAGAGCGTACAATGATGGAAATTCACGCTGTACTTGCCGTTCTTGTCGAAGGAATTCGCCTTGTGGTTGCAGGCTTCCACACACGCGTCACAGTGTATGCATTTTGCCGCGTCCCAGGTAAGGCCCCCTTCAAGGCCGTGCTGTTCCCGGCGGGTACGGTCGCTGACGCAGCCCATCGCGATGTTCTTCACCGCGCCGCCGTAGGCGCAGCAACCGTGGCCTTTTACATGGGAAAAGGTGATGAGGAAATCCGCGTCGTGTACAAGGCCGGCTATGTCCACATGTTTGAAGCTCTTATAGTTCACCTCTTTCGTGTACAGGTACTTCCCCAGGTGGCCCGCGGCTTCCAGAACGGGCGCTCCCAGGCTTTCCGGTGTATAGCCCCGGTGCTCGGGATGGCGGGACGAGAGGTAATGGTCCACAAAAAAGCAGTTTCCCCCGTGTTCCTTCACAAAGGCGGCGAGAATGCGCATAAAGACGGGCGGAATGGTAGAGTACCCGATTTCCGAGCCTACATGGATCTTGATGGCCACGCTTTTGCCTTTTACCGCATCTCCCAGTCCGCTTATCTCAAGCTGGCGTCCCATTTTGCGCGGCAGGGTCTGATCCGCTTCGTACGCGGAATAGGCCATGTTAGAAAAATAAACTTTGGACGACATAATTCACTCCATTCGAAAAATCAGAACCGTGATCCCGTTCCAAAACTACTTGACAACGCGCTGACGCGCACGGTTTTGGACCGGCCTCACGTATCTTACTGGGTCCGAATTGTAAATGTTGACGTTACCGTTAAGTCAAGGGTAGTATGGCCAAAATATGAAAAAAAATGATGGAAATCAGCCCCGTATAATCGGCCTGACCGGAGCCTACTGCGCCGGGAAGAATCATGTGGCCCGGTTGTTCGAGGCGCGGGGCGTCCCGGTCCTGGACGTGGATAAGCTGGGGCACCACGTCCTTGAAATTGAGCGGGACGCCGTTGCCGCCCGGTTCGGCTCCCTGGTCCTGGGGCCGGACGGGGCGGTGGACCGCAGGCGGCTGGGCGCCGTGGTATTTGGGAATCCGGAGGAACTGGCCGCCCTGGAGGGGATAGTTCATCCGGCGGTAAACCGGCTTACCCTGGAGTGGATCGCCGGACAGGAAGGGCGTTCCTGCATGGTAAACGCCGCTTTGCTCCACAAGTCCGCTGTTTTTGACCTGCTGGACGCCGTCATCCTGGTAAAGGCCCCGGTCCTAACCCGTCTCCTGAGAGCGCGGAAACGGGACCGCCTGCCCTGGGCGGAACTCTGGAAACGGTTCGCAAGCCAGCGGGAATTCACCGCTCAATATTTTTCCCGGAAATCCGATATTTATACCATATATAACCGGGGCTGTACCTCTGTCAGCACCTGCTTTTGGCGAGGCAGCTTGGAGAAGCAGGCGGCGTTGGCCGCCGCCCGGTTAGGGATTTTGGGGATGGTGTTGTAAGTTATGGAAAAGAAAAAATTATTGTTGGTAACTATTTCAGTAGGCGTATTTCTCGTAATTGTGATTGGGGCTTCTATTGTGGTTTTTTCGCCGAGGAATCCGGCGCCAGCGGTAACGGCGGCTGTTACGCCGCAACTGCCTATTCCCGCCGGGGCTTCGGGAACTCTGAGCGCGGACGGCCTTCCCGGCGTCGCCGGTTCCCCTGTTCCCGCGCCGGAGGGGGGTTCCTCCACCGGCGGGGATCAGCCTTTTTCCCAGGGACAACCCGCGACAATGGATCCGCGTGAAATGGTAATAAATTCCGACAATTACCAGAGTCTGCAAAATCCACCGGCTTCGTCTTTTCCGGCACCGGAAAACAGGGCGTCGAGTACCGGTGGCGCGGTTCAGCCCGCCGGGGGAGAACAGAACGGGGGGGAAAGCACCGCGCCGGTGGTTATCAACGTGCCGCGGCCTCAGACGGCGGCGGTTCCGAATGTATCTTCTTCGCCCCGGCCCTCCCCCGCTCCGGCGGCTCGAACAAACGGCGGGAGTCGCACGAGCAGAACAACAGACAGTTCCAGCGCCAGTAAACCGGCTTCCAACGCTGGAAATTCCGCCGCTCCGGTCACCAGGCCCGCTTCCCAGAGGAGCGCTCCGGCCGCCGCAGGCAGTACCGCCGCCCAGCCGGTTGTCTATGCCCCCGCCGCCCGGCCGGCGGCGTCATCAGCCGCCCGTTCCGTCTCGCAACCGCAAAGCCGGGGATATGACGCCTATTGGGTACAGACGGGGTCCTTCCCGACAAAAATCCAGGCTGATAAAGCCAAGGAAATTCTGGCCGGCAAGGGCCTGACCGCCATCATTGAAAATGGAGATGTGAAAGGCGAACTATGGTACCGGGTCCGTATCGGTCCGTATACTTCCCAAAATGAAGCGGATTACTGGCTTGCTCTTATCAAGGAGATGAATGGTGAGCCGTATATTGATCTGGCATCGAGTATAGTCTGGAAGAGTTATATACGCCCGTAACACAGCCATTGGGCGGGCAGAACGGCAGGGAACGAACTAAAAGCCGTCATTGCGAGGCGCACAGCGCCTCGCAATGACGGACGGGCGTTCCCCTTTAGTCCGGGAGGGTCTGCTCAGTATTTCCGTGAAGAACCGGAGTTCCGCAGATAGGCTTCCGGCCCCAATACATACAAGTTGTTCCCCCGGCTGTCGATGACCGCCACTACCGGGAAATCCCGGACCGTAAGACGGCGGATTGCTTCAGGCCCCAGATCCTCAAAAGCGATAATCTCCACCGCCGTAACGCAGCCGGCAATCATGGCCCCCGCGCCGCCTATGGCGGCAAAGTAGACCGCCCCGGCCTGCTGCATGGAGGCGGTTACTTCCGCCGAGCGCTTCCCCTTGCCGATCATGCCCCGCAGCCCCAGGGCAAGGAGCCGGGGGGTGTACGCATCCATGCGGTAGCTCGTCGTGGGGCCAACCGAACCGATGATTTGGCCCGGAGCGGCGGGGGTGGGGCCGGTATAGTAGATCACGCTGTCTTCAAGGGGAAAAGGAAGAGGACGGCCCGCATCCAGCAGTTCTATAAGCCGCTTGTGAGCCGCGTCCCGGGCGGTATACAGGTCCCCCGAAAAGTAAACGACATCCCCGGCGGCGATACCGGCGGCTTTTTCCCGGCTCAGGGGAAGGGTCAGGCGGTGTTCCTTTGATTGATGGTTCATAGTTCCTCTCCGGCGTGGCGGGCTACATGGCAGTTGATATTCACCGCGCAGGGGAGTCCCGCGATATGGGTGGGCATGGCTTCAACAGCCACCGAAAGGGCGGTCGCAGCGCCCCCGAAACCCTGGGGCCCGATGCCCAGGGCGTTGATCCGGGCGAGCAGTTTTTGCTCCAGATCCCGGTAGCGGGCCGTTCTGTTGCGTTTCCCGATGGGCCGGAGCAGGGCCTTCTTTGCCAGCAACGCCGCCTTGTCAAAAGTCCCGCCGACGCCGACCCCCACCACAATAGGAGGGCAGGGATTGGAACCCGCCGCTTCCACGACGGAAACCACAAAGTCAACAACGCCCGCCTCGCCGTCTGAGGGGCGCAGCATCCTGATTTGGCTCATGTTTTCGCTGCCGAACCCCTTTGGCGCAACGGTGATTCCCAGACGGTCGCCCCGCACCACGTCAAGGTACACCATAGCGGGAGTATTGTCGCCGGTGTTCACCCGGTTCAGGGGGTCCGCCACCACGGACTTCCGCAAGTACCCCTCCCGGTAGCCCTGGCGCACCCCTTCGTCAACCGCGGCGTAAAGACCGCCGGCAACATGCACATCCTCGCCGATTTCCAGAAACACGCAGGCCATCCCCGTGTCCTGGCAAATGGGCGCCTGCCGGGAAGAAGCCAGTTCAAAGTTGCTGATTATCTTGTCCAGGGTATCCCGCGCCAGAGGCCACGGCTCCGCCTCCCGGCGGGAACGGAGACATTCCCGCACGTCTTCCGGCAATTCCCGGTTCGCCCTGATACAGAGCCGCTTTACCGCGTCGGTAATCCGCGCCGCTTCAATGATTCTCATCGTCCGCTCCTCATATCCCGCCTACCCGATTTTATTCAGATCGCGGATCTTCTGTATGCCCTGTTCGCCCACCACCCCTACCAGCAGGCAGCGCCCGCTGACCGGGTCGATGATGAACTCCTTATTGAGGGAGAATTTTTTAATCTCTTTGGTGCTCCTGACATGCATCCGGGGCCCGCGGCAGTTCCAGGAATCCTCCCCAATGTGAATATGCAAGTCGTCCTGAAACGAGATGGGAATATCCGCCTCGATAATATCCCGCAGCTCCTGTTCCACCTGTTCAAGGCTTATGGGCAGGCTGGGTTTTTCAGAGAAACTGAGGATAAACCCGTGGCGCACATCCTCATGGAGGCAGGAATCGGTCATGCCGTGTTTACGCAGGATATATTCGCACAGGTCCTCGGCGCTGTGGATCTGCCGGCGGAGCGGCTGGGACTTGAACACAATATCCGCAATATCGGCGGGCTCGGGGCCGAAGAACGTGGGCCGGGTTATGATCACCTCCTCGCCAACGCCGATAAGGAGGTCGGCGTTAACGCCCAGGAACGGGTAGATAAGATCGAAGTGTTCCACCACCACCCGTTTGCCCAAATTAACCGCGTCCATGATGGCCGCGGCCAGAACATGCATCTGGGTAAACGCCGCCTCAAAATGGATGTCCAGATGGTAGGTATGGGCGGAATAAAACCCCGTAACATTTTCGTTTACGTCAAGCAGGGGCAGGGGTCTGACGTTTACCCCGTCGTCGTCGTTTACCAGTTCAAGCCCCGGAAACATCCCCTTAATCATCATGCTCTTGCCGGAACCCGCCAGACCCACGAGGCCGATGAGTTTGTCAAAGGGGATCAGATACTGCTGGGCGATCCGGCTTCCCAACTCCGCCATACGGTCAAAGCCCCGGGGCGCGAAAAACACCGTGTAGAGGTGGCTTTTCTGCATCTGATCAGAATGATACGCCATTTCGCCCGCCCTCTACAGATCGAATTCCACGTCAAGGAACGGCGCGTGCTGCTGGGCGCCGTACACGTCGGTCTCGCCAATATCGCCCGAACAGAGCGGCCGCTTTATCGTTACCTTGACGGCCTTGGCGGGATCAAAGTTGATAATATTGATGATTTCCGCTGCCGTGATCTTATACAGCCGGCACACCAGCGCCTCGTTAATCACCCCGGCGGCGCAGACCTTTTGATACCAGTCAAAGGTCGAAAACATCAGATCGATAGTAAGCTCGTAGGGACCGGAATTTTTGCTCCGGATTATTTCGGTTATATCCGTAAGTTTCGTTTTCATCACAATTGCTCCTTATACCTGAACCGTTTCCCGGCGGAACAGCCCCGCGGGGTCTTCCACCGTCAAAAGATGGTAGACGCTGAACACGTAGACCTCCCCGGCGCGGAAATCACTGGGCGAATAGGGGAACGCCAGATTCCCCGCGGTAGAGCGGCGGCCCTCATAGCCGTAGTGGAGCATGGTGGACCGGGCGAAAGAACAGATGGTATCCGCCTGTTCCTGGCTAGGGGCTACCGCCTCGATGACGATCCCCAGTTCATGCGCCCCCGCCGTGCTTGCGTCGGGTTCCAGATTCGCCATAACGCCGTCTCTGCCGTAGATGTTAAAACGCAGCCGGTAATTTTCCAATTTGCCCCGGAAGTTGTCCGCTACCCGTTCTTCCACCCCGTTGATGATGGCGTCGATCTTCGAGATCATAACCGGGTCCCGGCATCCGGCGATTGATATGGTGCGGAACCCCGCCGGCTTGGCCCCTTCCAGCTTGACCGTATTAGCCGCCCCGCCGCCGGCAGGACTACCGGGTACGAATTTGGTACCGGTTACCCGGACGATGTTTTCGGTTTCCTGCTCAAAGCGGCAGTCGTGAAGGTCCAGGTATCCGCCGGGGCCGGGCAATATATAGGGATTGGTTTTTTCGTACAGCGTATGGGCCGCCACCGAAAGGGTAGTGCATTTGCGGGCCGGATTCAGCGGCTCCACCCGGAAGTAATCTTCCCCGATATAGCCGAACATACAGTCCGAACCGCTACCCGGCGAGGCGCAGATAGAAGCGCACTCCAGGATCTTCCCCAGATGAAGGGAGAGCGCCCGGTCATAGCCCTGCTTGATAGGCAGGGCGGCAAAGCAGACCGGATCGTAGGTCCTGCCCGCAAGGATGACGTCAACCCCCTCGTCCAAGGCCGCGAGGAACGGTTCAAGCCCCATTTGGGCGACGATGTGGGCGCTGGCGTTGATTTCCTGTTCGGTAAGCTCCGGAGCGGGCTCCAGAGGACGGATTTTGCCCCGCCTGAAGGCGTCCAGGATGTACGGCTTTTCAAGCTCCGCGTGAATCACCGCCATTTTAAAATGCAAACCGCTTTCCCGGGCAATCTCTTCAATGATCTCCCGGCACCAGGCCAGATGCGGCTCCGCCCCGGAACCCCCGGCGGTGCCGATCACCACGGGTATCTTGTTGGGAACCCCCGCTTTCAGCATCAGCTCCAGGTCCCGCTTTACCGCGCCCCGGTTGGTAAACGAAACCCCCGCCCCCAGATAATAGGGGCCCGGATCGGTAGATCCCGCGTCCACGGCGATGAGATGGGGCTTACGGGCCATGCCCGCTTCAAAAGAGGCGGTTGGAAAGCCGTAGCCTAAAATCGCGGTCGTGGAAAGAATACGAAATTCTTCTCTAGTTGCCATATATTACTCCTTCAAAAGCGCAATGATGCGCTGCATTTCGTTGTAGACAATCATGTACCCCTCATCCACGCCCATGCCGGGCTTGGCGAGAATTTGATCGGGCCGGGAAGCCATTGCCAGATGTACGCAGATTTGCGCGGAACGGTCCGTCTCGTTGCACGTGCCGCCCTGGTATGCGCCGACCCCCTTTTGCTTGCAGTAAAGCGCCGCCTCCACGATGTCGCCGACCCCTCCCAGGTCCGGGGTTTTGATCTGCACCATATGGCCCGCCTTGTTATCCGCAAAATACTTGATGTCTTCCAGGGTATTGCACCACTCGTCGGCCACAATCTCCACAGGGATTCCCCGCCGGTCCACCAGACGGGTAAGCTCCGCCAGGGCCTGCATCTGCCGCTCCCGGTCTTCCACATCCATCGGCCCTTCGATGCGCAGTTTGAACGGCCCGGACGCCTCGCCCAGCTTCGCCAGATACGCCGCCATGCCGTCGTAGTTGTCGTTGCCGAAGACCTGGCCGATAGTACCGTACACGTCAATGTGCAGAACCGGCGCGTAGGACGGATCCAGACGGAGCTTTTCGATCCGCGCCCGGAGCCAGGACACATATTCAAGAAGAATTTCTCCCTCCTCCCCCAGCTTGGTCTTCACATTGTTGATAAGCCCGTGGGGGAGCACCGACGCACCCTTGATGATCATCTTGTCCACATTGTCGTACCGGGAGTCGCCGCTCTGGGTAAAGATAGGCACCGGCTCCGGCTTAAGCGTGAGGCCGTACTCGGCGGCGACAACTTCGCACATAAGTTTTTTCCGCGCCTTAGCCGCCGCGTCCAGAACCGCCTGGGAAACCCCGTAACGGATAGCCGTATGGAGCCGTTTGCCGTCCACCCGTACCTCCTCAAGGGCGGCGGCCAGGCGGCGGAAACCATCCGCTTCCTGCCCGACAAGAACCGGGGCGATATGCTTTTCGATAACCGGGATAAAATCCTTTACCAGGAAGAGGGGATCCCTGCCGCCCGCGCCGGAATACTGCACCGCCGCGCAGTCCCCGTAGGCAATCTGCCCGTCTTCCAGAACCAGCATCACCGAGACCGCTTCCCCCGCCTGCCGCACCGCGCTGAACCCCGGGGTTACAGGCGCTCCTTCATAGCTTGCGCCGTCCATTGCGGCGCCCTTCTTGATTGCCCGCTGGTCATCAAAGAAAAAGCCCGTCCTGCCCGGCGCGCATACAACTCGTGTAATCTTCATTCATTTACTCCTGTTTGCGTAACGCTTATTTGTTCCTTTTCAGTCATGTTTGCCTCCTGTGCTGTTTTTCCTGTACATTCGGGCGCGGCCCGGTACGCGGCGAACCCGGACCTTTTCGTTCCCGCCCTCAGTCCGTATCTGCCGTCGCCGAACCCATCCGGCCCCGGGCCGCCCGGAATCTTCCCACCTGTTCCAGCCGCCGCTGAACGTCCCGCGGACTTTCCAGGCGGCGGCTTTCCTTCTTATAAGGGGCGCCCCACCAGGCGGCCTTTGCTGATGGCGTACACATCGTCAATGACCATCTGGAACGAAGGGTCCCGCTTTTCGTACTTCGCCCGGGCCGCTATTTTCTGTTTGTGGAATTCCCGCAGCTCCGCCGTCAACGGCAGCGCTCCGGGATCAAAGAAGCGGATAGCTCCTTCGTTGTCCCGGGCTGGCAGCACCTTGCCCGCGTTAAAGCGGCTCGGCGCGAAGGGAACGTCCAGCGCCCCGGCCTGAAAAGCCCGCACCGCTCCCAGGGCGGCGTCCCCGCCGCCCAGTTCAAAAACCTTGTCCACGATACAGCGGGTTTCCGCGGCGATGATCACCTTTTCATCCATCAGGGAGTTGGTGTCCACCGTCTGATCCCCCAGCATGGTGATGATCTGCTTGGTACACCGCAGCCCCTGGGCGTTGGCCTCCATCGTGGGAACCCCCATCGCTTCGTGGGGGGTCTTTACAATGACCTTCGTCGCGTGGGACAGGGCGGCTACGGTGCTTCCCCAGGAAATCACCGCAAACGCCTTGGCCTCGTCCTGGGGAAAGCCCCCCATCCACTGATGCAGCACTGTGGTAACCGTCACATCGCCGTATCCCTGGGCGCGGAGATACTCATCCGTCAGGGCTTGCAGGGTCTGGATGGCCGCCACATCCTGCAGCAAGTTCCCGCACTGGCCGTAGCCTACGGTGATGTTCTTTACCCCCTGCTCCGCCGCCAAAAGGCTTTCGATGATCGCCACCGCGTGGGAGATGCACGGCGGGACCAGGGTGCCGGTGAGGGGTCCGAAGGGTTCCCGGTTAATGGAGATTCCCGCTTCTTCGTAAATACCCGTCAGCCGGTCGGTGTACTGCCAGTCCAGGATGGTCTTGGTAAGGTCCGCGTTCTTGGCGTAGGGGATGTTATAGGAAATGCCGCCCCCTTCGTAACTGGTAAAGCCTCCGGCGTAGGCGATCTCCGTGAGCAGCCGGGCGTCAGGGGTTCCGTGGCGGACTTGCACCGGGGTGTCCAGGGCGTTGATGATCTGCCGGCAGCCCGCAACGCCGTGGTTTACCGCGGGGAAGCCGTTCAGCATGGACTTTTGCAGCTTCACCGATTCGGCGATTCCTTCCTCGGCTTTCTGGAAACGGTTCTGCCGGGTATAGCTGTCAATGGTTGTGGGCAGAAGGTCCGCGCCGCCGTTGTCCTGCAAACAGGTGAGGAGCTTGATATGTTCGTTTATCAGAGCCACTCCCGCCCGGGGCTGAATCAGGGTGGTTCCCGCCTGTTTTGCCGCCAGGAGTTTTTTCGAAAAGATTTTGCTTTCCGGCAGGTTTTGGTGGAACGCGAAAGCCTCTTCCATGTCCACATCCTTGCCGGTAGGCCACTGGGCCAGCGCCTCTTTCCGGATTTTATAAAACTCGTCGTTGCTGATGCGTTTATTCACAAGTTCCATGATTTTTGATCTCCTTCTTCATGATTGATAGGGCGGCGCCGGGCTGGGTTTCCGCCAAAAGCCCCATTGCCGCCAGGATATAGGATGTATCGATAAAAATTGCCGAATTTGGGGAAGGTTTGAGGGACGCGGCCTTCGCGGCGGTAAACAGGGCGTACCGGGCGGTCTTTTTTGCCTCCCGGCTGTGGATCGCCGCCCCTCCGGTAAGGATAAGGCGCTCAACGCCGGTTAAATCCTTCCCGGTTTGCACGAAGGCGGGGCCCGCCGGGGTGTATACCTCTTCAATGGTTCCGGCGTGACGGTCCATCGCGGTTTCCACCGCCGCCGCGGCCAGGGCAAAATCAAGGCCCGCGTCTTCCGCTGTAACGGGCAGGACGCCGGGATTTGCCGCAAGCCGAGCGACCATGCCCGGGATGTCCCCGGCGGCAAGCCCCGAAAGGGCGGCGAGCCTCTCCGGTCCCGCCGCTTCCAGCACCCCGGCGGCGCTGTACCGCATCCCAATGTCCCCCTCTACGGTACGCTTGGAAAACGGTTCGGGGATTCCTTTGAGGATCGCGTCTACCCTGGGCATTCCCGACGCCGCCGAATACACGTCCGTGGTCGCCCCGCCCAGATCAACCGCCGCAAGCTCCCCCAGCCCCGCTTCGCCCGCTGTTCCGGCGGACAACAGTTCCAGCGCCCGTTTTACCGCCGCAGGCGTCGGCATGAGGATTCCCGAAACCAGTTCCCGCTCACGGGAAAGCCCCCGTGCGTGGATGATCCGTTCCAGAAAAAGCCGGCGGATTTCCGCCTGGGCGGGCTCAACGTTCAGGGTTCCCAATTTGGGCAGCACGTTAGGGCAGCGGATGACGTCCCATCCCGCAAGCGCCGCGGCGCATCCCGCCTGAGCGGAACGGTTGCCCGCAATCAGCACCGGGAAGGGGCCGGGAGCGCCTAAGGAGGCCAGCATATGGGCATTATGGAGAATGCACTCTTTGTTGCCCCCGTCAACGCCGCCGGTTAACAGAAAGATGTCCGGCTTGATCCGGACGATTTCGGCAAGGTCCTCTCCGGTAAGCTCGTAGGAATAGACGCCCGCGATCTTGGCCCCCGCTCCCAGGGCGGCCAGCCGGGCGGCCTCGGCGGTCAGGGATGGGACCAGCCCGCTGGCGATCATCCGCAGGCCCCCCGCCGCGCTGGAACAGGCAAAGCGCCGGGTAAAGGAAACAGGCCCGGTCTCTTTCCGCAAAAGTTCCAGGGCTTCCTCCAGCCCTTCGCCAATATCGGTTTCCACCGTGGTGTAGGCGGCGGCGGTTCCCCGCAGGGTTTTCTCCGCCGGGTCTACCGCCGTAACTTTGGTGTTGGTGCTGCCGAAATCGATAAGCAGAATCGCTTCCATAATACCGCTCTTCCCTTACCCGATGTGCAGGTCTTCCTTTAAGGCTGCGATGGCCGCTTCCGGCGAGGATCCCGGTCCAAAAACCCGGTCAAACCCCATCGCCTTAAAGCGCTGTTCCACTTCGGCAAAGTCTTGTTTGCCTACAACGATATTACCCCCCACATAGAGAAGGATACCCTTGAGGCCCGCCTCATCGCACTTGTCCCGGAAGCCCCGGCAGTCCAGTTCCCCATGTCCGTACAGGGAAGATACCAGGACGGCGTCCGCCGCGATTTCCAGGGCGGCTTCGATATATTCCTCCTGGGAGACCATAACCCCCAGGTTGGTTACCTCAAACCCGGCCCCGGTAAACGCATGGTAGAGAATTTTGTTCCCCACCGCGTGGACATCCGCCCCAATAACGCCGATAACCAGCTTTTTCTTTTCCATGCTAACCTCTGTCTTACAGGTCTTTCTAATGTTATATAACAATTATAGGCATTGATATAGAACATCGTCAAGGAAAATTTGCAAAGCCGGTGTTTTTTTATGTGAGGCTGTTCCAAAACTGAAGTTTTGGAACAGCCTCACATAAAAAAAGCAGTTTCGTCGAACTTTCGGTTCGCAGGCTGAAAGCCGCGGACTTTAGTCCGAAGAAACTGCACGAGCCAAAGGCGCACGGCTGGTCCAAAACCGCGTCCCCGCTATGCCGGGAACGTTAGCGCACAGTCAATTAGTTTTGGAACAGCCTCATATTATTTCAACGTCTTGGTTTCGCGGTAATACTTTACGGCGCCGGGATGAAAAGGAATCGGGATGCCCTGGACGGCGGACTCAAGGCGGAGTTCCTCTCCCTTGGGATGAACGGCGGTGATTTCCTCCCGGCCTTCAAATAAGGTCCGGGTTATCTTGTACACGTCGTCGGCCTGAATCCGGTTGTTTACCACCAGGGTCGCCTGCACCGCCACGGTGTTTACATCTTCCTCAAGACCCGGATAGGTTCCCGCCGGAACGGTATGGGCCATGTAATAGGGATAGTTGGACAGCAAGAGTTTTCTCCGGGCCTCGCCTATGGGCAGGAACCGTATCCGGGTAGACGAAGCAAGATCGACCAGCGCGGGAGTGGGCGTACCGGCGGTACAGAAGAACGCGTCGATCTCACCGGCGGCCAGGGCCTGGGCGGAGTCGCCGAAATTGAGGTTCTCCTGTTTGATGTCCGCAAACGACATGCCGTAGGCTTCAAGAATCTGGGCGGCGTTCAGGGCCGTGCCGCTTCCGCCTTCTCCCACGGATACCCGCAGCCCTTTCAGACTGGTAATACCGTCGACGCCTTCCGCCGCGACGATGTGGCAGACTTCGGGGTACAATCCCGCAACCGCGGAAAAATCTTTTTGAGCGCCCTCGGAAGAAAAGATGTTTGTTCCATTATATGCGTAGGTCATTACATCGTTTTGGACAAACGCAAAGTCGGCGCTTCCTGACTGGACAAGGGCGATGTTCGCAACCGCGGCGGCGGTGGTCTGGACCGTAACCCGCAGGCCCAGACGGTTCTCGAAGATCCGTCCCAGGGCGGACCCGTAGGCGTAGTAGGTCCCGGTACTGCCGCCGGTCGCCAGCTTTAGGGCGGTGAGAGGCGGGGCTTTTTTCTCACACCCCACGCAGAGGCCAAGACTAATCGCCAGAATAAGAGCGATACCGGTTTTTCCCGTCATTTTCATAAACAACTCCTTGTACATAAAAAATGATCTGTGAGTGGAACATTCTCAAAAAATGTTAACGCGCCCTCAAAGCATACTGAGTACCCCAAGAGTGTTACAGCCGAATTGATAGAAATTCCGTTAAACAGTGGAGAAGCGCCGCTCACGGGGAAATTATACGGCGGCTTTTTCAAAATTGCTATGTGGAACGTGAGTTCGGCGGGAAAAAAGTCCCCGATTTATACGAAGACGTTATGTGGGCGCGGGGCGAAGCAATCCAGTGAAGCAACCACCCGGCTGGACTGCGCCGCCCGGCGGCCCGCTTCGCTCCCCGCCATGACACGGGCCGCGCCGAAGCGTTTTGAAACGGAGAATTGCCGCTGACTTTGGATCTTACTTGACCTTTCCTCGCGGGACGCCGTAATATGAATACAGTATGTGAGGCTGTTCCGAACGCGAAGTTTTGGGGCAGCCTCATGTTATTGCTCAATTGGTAACAGCGGCGGAAGCGGAAGAGATGGGGAGGCGGCAATGAAAGAAGCTGAAACGTTGGCGTACATTAACCTGTACGGACTCCTGGGCGCCCTCAAAGACCTGTGCGCTCTTTCCCCGGAGGCGCGGCGGCTGGCGGATAACCCGGCTCTTCCGGGCGGGAAACCCCTTACCGTCGGCTTTGTGGTAAAACACGGTCCCGCCATGACCCTGCGGTTCGACTGCGGGGCCTGTGAGGCTGAACCCGGCGAAGGCGCCTGCGACATCAGGCTTCCCTTTTCATCCTGTACAAAATTTAACGGCCTTATAGACGGGACCGTAACGCCCATCCCCATGAAGGGCTTCACCAAACTACGGTTTCTTACCAAGAATTTCACGGAACTTACGGGAATACTCGAAAAATATCTTCGAGCCTCCCCGGAAGCCCTGCAAGACCCGGTTTTCTTCAGGGCGAGTACCTCCGTCATGTTCTTCCTTATCGCCCAGGCGGTGGTTCAGATTGGGAACCACGACAAGATAGGCCGGTTTACGGCTTCCAACCTGGTAGATGGGATTGTTGCGCTTTCCATTGCGAACTATGACGGGGACGCGCCCCTGCGGGCGGGGATAGTGATACGGGATCACCGCCTGTCCCTGATTCGGGAACTGCCTGAGCATTACCACGCCCTGATGGAATTCAGCAGCCTGCGCCTTGCCAGGGACCTCTTCGACGGGAAGGTAAGCGCTCTGGGCTGCGTGGGCCAGGGGCTCATCACCATGCGCGGCAATCTGGGAATGCTGGATAATATCAACCGTATTCTGGACCGGGCGGCGGTCTATTTAGCCTAAGGAGGAAGCGGGTATGGGATTTCCGGTTAACACATACGAAAAGAGCGCTGAGGAGTACCGGCGGGCCCTCAAGGTTATCCCTTCGGGGATTTACGGGCATCAGGGGCCGGCGGAAGGATGTTTTGTGCCGGTTACGGCCTTCCCGTTTTTTTCCGGGCGGGCGAAAGGTTCCTATTTCTGGGATGTGGACGGGAACCGGTTCATCGACTACATGTGCGCCTACGGCCCCAACGTCCTGGGGTACAACGATGAAGAGGTAGATGAAGCCGCGGCAAAACAGCGGAGCCTCGGGGACTGCGTCACCACCCCCTCTGCCAGAATGATAGATTTCGCGGAACTTCTGGTAGAGACCGTAGCCAGCGCCGACTGGGCCTTTTTCGCCAAGAACGGGGGGGACGCCACCACATTGGCGGTACTCACCGCCCGGGCCTATACCCGCCGCAAGAAGATCGTCTTCTTCAAAGGGTATTACCACGGGGTAGCTCCCTGGACCCAGAAGATCGACTATCCGGGTATTCTGGAAGAGGACGTGGTCAACAATATCTATGTACCTTGGAACGATTACGAAGGGCTTGCCGAAGTTTTTGAGGAAAACAAGGGAGAAATAGCCGCGGTGATCTCCCAGCCCTACCTGCACGGAAACTTCACCGACAACCTGTTCCCCGCCGAAGGGTTCTGGCGGAAAGTGCGCAGCCTGTGCACCGACACCGGAACGGTCCTCATCATCGACGACGTACGGGCGGGTTTCAGGCTGGATCTTGCCGGAAGCGATCACTTTTTCGGGTTTCAGGCGGATCTTATCTGCTTCTGTAAGGCTCTGGCCAACGGCTACAACGTGAGCGCCCTCTGTGGCAAAGAATTTCTCCGGAATACCGTGAGCGGCCTTACCTATACCGGGAGCTACTGGCTTTCCGCCGTTCCCTTTGCGGCGGGGATCGCCTGCATCCAGAAAATGAAGCGTCTGGACCTGCCCCGGCTGCTCCACGAAAAGGGGACGCGCCTTAAAGAAGGGCTTGTCGCCGCGGCAAAAAAACACGGCTATGACCTGCGGGTAACCGGCGCCCCCGCCCTGTTCTACCTCCGCATAGCCGACGACGACTCCCTCATGCTTCATCAGCGCTGGATTGCGGAAATGGTACGGCGGGGAATATACGTTACCAACCACCACAACCACTTTCTTAACGCTTCCCTGAGCGACGGCGATATCGCGGTGACCCTTGCGGTTGCGGATGAAGCTTTTTCGGTTTTATGAGCTCATGTTCGGCGCGCGGGCAAAACGCCGTGTATTTTATTCGTGTCCGGGGCCTGAATCTATAGCCAAATCCCGATAAAGTTAGTATAGTATTAATATTATCAGAACGATAGGATTTATATGGGGGAGTACAATATGCCGGAAGAACGGATATATTTGGACTATAACGCGACCACGCCGCTTAACGAAGCGGTAAAGGCCGCAATGATCGAAGATTTTGATGTCTACGGGAACGCCTCCAGTATGCACGGGGCGGGCCGTTTAGCTCACGCCCGGGTGGAAGAAGCCCGGCAGGCGGTCGGGGCGCTGTTGGGCGGCCCCCCGCAAGGGATTATCTTTACCTCCGGCGGTTCGGAATCGAATAATACGGTTTTCCAGACCATGCGCCGTCTGGCAAGCGGTCCTGACGGGAATCCGCTCTCTGGAGGCCGGACCGGAATTATCACCGTTACGACCGAGCATCCCTGTGTACTCAACTCCGCCAAATATCTCGAAACGCTGGGCTTTCCGGTATGTTTTCTGCCGGTGGACGAGGCCGGCAAGATACGGACGGCCGATCTCAACGCCGCCTTAAGCGAAAAGACCCTCCTGGTGTCCGTGATGATGGCCAATAACGAGATAGGCACTATTCAGGATATTAAAGGAATCGCGGCCCTGGCTCATGAAAAGGGCGCGTGGGTTCATACCGACGCGGTTCAGGCGGTGGGGAAGATCCCGGTGAATGTGCGCGACCTGGGGGTAGACTACCTTACCATGTCAGCCCACAAGATATACGGCCCCAAAGGTATAGGCGCCCTCTATGTGAAGCCTGGAGCGCCCCTCCTCCCGCTGATCCACGGCGGCCACCAGGAAGACGGCTTCCGGGCGGGAACCTACAACAACCTGGGCATATTGGGGTTCGGCAAGGCGGCGGTCCTGGCCCGGTCCGCTCTTGATTCCTACGGCGCAGAGATGCGGCGGCTTCGGAACCGGCTGAGGGACGGGCTTATGGGCGCCGTCCCCAATATCAAGGTGAACGGCCACCCGGAGGATGTCCTTCCCAACACCCTGAATGTTTCCTTCCCCGGCGCGGAGGGGGAATCGATACTCCTGACGCTGGACCTTGAGGGGATCGAGGTTTCCACCGGATCGGCCTGCGCCTCAGGCAGCCTTGAGCCTTCTCATGTACTCCTGGCTATCGGGATCGGCCCCGAACTTGCCCACGGCTCCATCCGGTTCAGTCTCGGCTGGGGAATCACGGAACAGAGCATAGACTATGTACTAAAGACCCTTCCGCCCATCATTGCGCGGCTGCGGGCCATGTCCACGGTTTCACCGGAAATCCCGGTGAAACCCTTATAAGGAGATTTTATGCCGGACTGGTTATATTCAGACACAGTTAAGGATCATTTTATCCACCCCCGGAATGTTCTGATGGAAGATGAATCCTCGTTCAACGCCGACTGCCGGGGGCAGACGGGCAATATAAAGTGCGGGGACCAGATGCTCATGCTTCTCAAAATCACCGCTGACGTCATCACCGACGTCCGGTGGAAAACCTACGGCTGCGCCAGCGCCATTGCCTCTACCAGCGTCTTATCGGAAATGATCAAAGGCATGAATATTAAGGACGCCTACGCCATACGCCCCCAAGACCTGGTGGAAAAGCTGGGCGGCCTTCCGGAATACAAAATTCACTGCTCCGTTTTAGGGGATAAGGCCCTGCGTACGGCCATTGACGATTACCTTGGGAAAACCGGACGGACCGGCCTTTTCACGGAACCCGCTACGGAGATATGCCATTGCCTTTCCATTACCGATAAGGACCTGGAGGAAGCGTTTCATCACGGCGCCCGCACGTGGGAAGCCCTTCAGGAAGCCACGAAGATAGGCACGGTCTGCGGCGGCTGCAAGGAAAAGGCCCTGGAACTGCTCCACGAATTCACCCATATTTACGGGGTTTAGCGGGTTGCAGCCGTCTGTATCATAGGCGGGCGAACCAACCGGCGACGCGCCCTAAGCGCGGAAGTTTTTTCGGGTGCTGTTTTCTAATACGGTAATGCCTATTCTTGCATTTAGCCGGAAAATCCTGTATCATAACAGTATCTTAGTTATACCAAGAGAGGTTAGATATGGCGTATACGATCGGTGGAGAGTGTGTAAATTGCGGTACCTGTGACAGCGAATGCCCGGTAGAAGCAATTTCCGAAAAGGACGGCGCCCGCTGGATAGATCCCGGTTTATGTCAGGATTGCGGATCCTGCGCCGGGGTTTGTCCCGCTGAAGCGATTGCCGCACCTTAAGTCCCGTAGTCTCCAGGGAAGCCGGTAAACCGGAACCTTCGCGGCGGGTGGTTTTAGCGCTTTTCGGCGGTTAAAACCGCATACAAAAACTCCGGTTTATCGGCCCCTGGAACCACGAAAAAGACTGTCTCAACGGAGATGTTTTAGTATCGTTGTGTTGGAACAGTTTCGTTTCTAAAAAAATTTGTTTCTTCTTTAAGTAATGTCCGGGCGTTCAAGTTTATGAGCTGTTGACGTTTACCTCTTCCCTCAAAAAAAGTACAATACCAACGGAGAATCTGCGATAATGAATTCCCGTTGCTTCCAGCTTCCCGTCTTTTTCGCTTTAACCTGCGCCGTCTGTTTGTCGGCGGCCGGGGAAACCCGGGAACCGGTTTTCCCCGGAATTACCCGGATGGATAACGGAGATGTTCTTTTCAAGCAGTATTTGGCGGATGTGGAAGCCGCCCGGAGGCGTCTCTTTAACCGGCGGGACGCCGAAACCACTGGGGGGGATATAAACCTGGCCGAAAACCTCACCATCTACGCCTATACCCCTAAGTCCGGGGAAGACCTTATGAGCCTGGCAGCCCGGTGTACCATGCCCTACTCCGCCCTGGCTACTCTGAACCGGCTGCCTGCCGCGACCGCGGGGCTAAACCGCAGCCTGCTCCTTCCCTCTATACCGGGGCTTTTTATCCCGGAGGAACCTCGTTCAGATTTGGAGATGCTCCTCGTTTCGACTCGGAACAACGGGAAGGGCGTCCTTTTGACTCTCCGGCGGGAAGGAAAAACCGAACGGTTCAGATTCATCCCCGGGGAAGACTTTACCGCCACGGAACGGACGTTTTTCCTGTATTCGGGCTTCCGGTTCCCGTTGCGGACGTACCGGCTGACCAGCCCCTTTGGACCCCGGATAAACCCAGTTACCGGGAACCCGCGGTTCCATCAGGGACTGGACCTGGCCGCGCCGGCGGGAACGGAGGTTTTTGCGGCTCGTAACGGGATAGTGGCCGAACAGGGATATGATCCTATATATGGCAATTATATTATCATCAGCCACGGCGACTGGACCAGCCTGTACGGGCATCTTTCAGAGATTAACACCGGCTTGCTAAAGACCGTCCAATCCGGTACTCTTATAGGCAAAGTTGGTTCTACCGGACAATCCACAGGACCTCATTTACATTTTGAATTACGACAGAATGGAGTAGCCCGTGATCCGGAGAAGTATTTATATTTATTTAAAGAGGAAGGCAATCGGCGATGAAAAACCAGCATGGCGTGGGCTGCATGTTTACTTTTATACTTCTGATTCTTCCTTTTCCCCTTGAAGCGGAATCGTTACGGGTTTCTATCGCGGGTTCTACGGAAGTTGTCCTGGGGGATTCTGAAAAACAACCAATACCTCTTTCCTATACCGATTCGGCGCTTATACGGATGGATGAAGACAGCCGGTTTTTCCGGGCCGTAGAAGTGGAATTCATGACCCCTCAAAACTACCTTCCCTATCAGGGGAGCCTGGCCCTTGAGGTATACGCCGATTTGAACGCGGTTCCGGATACGAAGGTCGCGGACATTGAGGCGCGGCGGATATTTTTTGAGCCTATTCCGAATAAAATCCTGAATGTTTACCAAATCCCCATTAAACAGGGCCACGGCCTCAAGACTTCTCCGTACGTTACCGTTCTGCCGGAAACCGTCTTTCCTCCATCCTTCCCGGTCCTGTTCCGGGTCGTGCCGACAATCAAGGGGGTGCGTGAAGAGATCGAGGCCATGCGGTTTTCCCTCCGGGTAAAGCCCATCCTGGGTACTGAAGGGGCGGTGCGCCTTATTCCCAAGTATCCTGAAAACCTTCGGGATCGGCCTTTTACGGTCCATATTGATGATATGGTGATAGAAAATCCCAACGAAGAGCTGATGCTTAAGGAAGGCGAACATCATCTGGTGATCTTGTCTAACGATTATCGTAACGAAAACCGGGTCTTTGTTATAGAAAGAGGCAAAACCCTGGAACTGACCATCGCGTTGCAGGATCCTACCCCCCGGGTGATCTTCGAGGCCCCGGAAACCGCCCGCATTTTCTTCGATGATCATCTGGTTGTTTCCCGGGAAACTTCCATGCCGGCGGCGCCGGGGGTTCATGCGGTTAAATTCGAATTAAGCGATTATTCCATCGTAAAATCCCTGACCGTTCAAAAGGGGAAAACCTACCGGGTGTCTATGGCGGTGGACGTACAGATTTCTGAAAATGATTAGCCCGGGCCGGTTCCCCGCCGGGCCGGGCTTAAAAAAACTGTAAAGAATTGAGGGGTTCTACCGATATTTAAAATGTCGGGAGTATAGTTCCCCTCCCAAATCACTATACTTCCGATTTGCCTCAAGGGCAGGGCCGGTGCAACAACCGGCCTTTTTTTGTTTTTCCCCTACTTGCCGGATCATGCATCATTCGTTATACTGAATTTACTATGATTTTTGAAGGAGTCATCAGGATGAAACATCGTTTTTTGATTGCCCTTATGGGTATTATTGTAGCGGTATTACCGCTTGCCGCTCAGGAGCAGACTGATAGAAACAAGTCTGAATATTATTATGTTAATACAACGGTAGAGAAGATTTACCCCTACCGGAAAGGCTATGTAGTCCAGTACCGGAAAGGACCGGTAGGCGTTGCCCGGATCTATCTGCCGATAGAATGGTTTAGCGACGCCGCGGGCAAGGCTGAGATAATCCCCCAGAAGGCTGGGAGAGATTGGCCTTCCATGTCGATTTACTACAAAAATGGGGAATTTAGCCATGTTCGTCTGTATACGCGGCCCTTCTCCCATGAAAGCTGGGGAAATATTCCGTTGAACGTTAATTTGGACAGCTATTTTGAAAACGTGAACGACGTTCAGTTGGAATATTAATGGTAAAACCGGTCCCGGTTCCCCAAAATTTAATAGAGTTCATTCAACGGGGGTCAAAATTTCTCGTCGTTGGTCATAAAGAACCTGATGGAGATTGTGTAGGGAGCCAGTTGGCTCTTGCTTCCGTCCTGAAACGGCTTGGAAAAGAGGCGATCCCCTGTTCCGCCGGTCCGTTCAAACGCACCGAGATTGTATCGTTTGCGGATCGGTTTACGGATCAAATACGGCGGCAGGAACGGGCGGGGAGCCGGGTTATTATTGTAGACTGCGCCGCCCCAGACCGTACCGGCAGCCTGGAAGAGGCCCTTGAAGGGCTTCCCGTGGCGGTTATCGATCACCATGCTACCAACAACTGCCAGACTTCTCCCGGTACGGTGGTGTTCTTGGATGTTGACGCCCCGGCGGTTACTTTTATGGTGCTGGCAATCATTGAAGCCTTGGGCCTTACGCCAACCCCGGAAGAAGCGGAATTCCTGCTTTTCGGTCTGTGTACTGATACGGGGTTTTTCCGCCATGTGGATGACGGCGGGGCCGAAATCTTTACCTACGCTTCCAGGATGATACAGGCCGGGGCGAATCCTAAACAGGTGTTCCAAAACGTCCATGGGGGGAAAAGCCTCGGTTCCCGCATACTTCTGGGGCGTATTCTTTCCCGGACTGAAACCCACTACGGGGGGAAGCTGATTTATTCCTATGAGACCTACGAAGATACGCAGCAATTCGGCCTTGAGGGACGGGATTCCGACAGCCTGTATCTGTTGTTGCAATCCAT
This sequence comes from Spirochaetaceae bacterium, assembly GCA_031255315.1. The sequence goes on along the minus strand of JAIRSS010000243.1, from coordinate 1,569 downwards.
TACCGGGGTTGAGGCCATAGCGGTGATACGTCAGGAAAGCGCCGCCGCCTGTACGGTGGGCCTGCGGAGCCTGGACAAGGTCAATGTAGCGGAAATCGCCCTCCAGTTCGGCGGCGGGGGCCATAAAAACGCCGCGGGAATTAAGATTGATGGAACCATTGAGGAACTCAAACCCAGACTGATTGCCGCCTTCGCCAGCCAGCTCGGGTAACGCCTGACAACTATCGTACAATCCCTTTTATTTTGGCATCCGGCGCCGGGGCAATCTCTGGCGTATCATATCATGCGAGGCTGTTTCAAAACCCGGTTGGTTTTGAGGCAGCCTCAACTTTTTCATACTAAAAACAGTGATGAATGTCACTTTTATCTCAATAAAACAGCAGGTTTACCCCATTATCCTAATAAATCCAGAAAAGGAGAACCTTACAAATGGGGGACAAACTGTCGTTAGATTCTTTTTTACGAAAATACCGCGAAGGGAGGCTCGATAAAAAAGAGTTGGAAGGGATTATTTTCGACTACATACTGAAAAACAGAACCCGGTTCAAACTGCGCCGCTGGCCGGAAGACGAATATATTGATTTTCTCTGCTGGTTCTACCCCCGCATAGGCCGGGCCATAGACAACTATCGGGATCACGGCTCTTCTTTTGACGCCTATATTGCCGCCACGGTTCGATGGGCGTCCAGGGAGTATATCCGGGTCGAAGTCAGCCATCGTATAACCGAACAGACATACTGGGACGCGCGTACCCAGGAAATGGATGTATGCGAACAAGAACCGGCGTATGGCGACAGCCCTGTACCCTTTAAACCGGTCACCAACCCCCGGCAGACCTTAATGCTGCTCCTTAAATCCTATTACTTCATCTCTGAAGATTTTATCGACAGGGCCGCTCCCGCCATCGGCATGAAAAAAGAGCGGTTGAAGCAGCTCATTGAACAATTACGGATCCTGCGAATTCCCCGGGACAACGCCATCAATGACACGCGGAATCGCATTCATACGCTGTATTACCGGAGTATCAGCCTTGAAAGGCGGATAAATGCCGCGCTTGAAGGTTCCGCAAGGTATGAAAAGCTAAAAATCCGCCTGGAACAGACAAGAAGGCAACTGGCCTCCATGCGGAACCGGTTCAAGCGGATGAGAACCAACCCTACCAACCAGCAGGTGGCTCAGGTCCTGGGAATTCCCAAAGGCACCATCGACTCAAGCCTGTTTGCCATAAAGAAAAAATCCGCTTGTAGTGAAACCACGGACAAAACGGTCTCCGCCGATGGTGGGTGTGAGTAATCCCGCGGCGGCGGGCCAGAGGGCCGCGTGGCCGCTGCCGGGATTCTGTGCTACTCTACATGGATGCTCAGTTACCGTCATGCTTTTCATGCGGGGAACCCGGCGGACATCCTCAAGCACAGCGTCCTGCTCTTCTGCCTGGATTATCTTGGGCGAAAGGATACCCCCTATATCAGTATCGACACACACGCCGGAGCGGGGGTTTATTCCCTTGCCGGCGGCTATGCCCTGCAAACCCGGGAATGGAACCAGGGGATTGGCCGGCTGTGTGGGCGG
>JAIRSS010000232.1 GCA_031255315.1 Spirochaetaceae bacterium | reverse complement strand
CCGCGACAGCATCCGTTATGACTTTTTCCCGTTCTTTTGTGTCCATAGGTATCCCCTCCCGTGGGATACCACAAGTATATCATACTTTCCCGTTTTACCCCGAAAAAGAAACTCCACCCCACGACGCGTTGAGGAGGCTGTTGTCCCCGGTCCCGGGAAAATTCGCGGTATCCTGTTCACGTAGTTCATATTCCCGGCGCATTTGAGGCTGTTTCAAAACCGTGCGTGTTAGCCCACAGTCAATTAGTTTTGGAACAGCCTCATTCATCTTGTAATTTGTCTCTATTCGGTTGCATTTAGTTTTATTCTGTGATAGGGTCTTTCAAAACAGAGAGACATCTAAATCAATTCAGGAGGAATCATGAAGAAGAGACATCTGTTATTTATTTCATTCGTTTTTGTTTTGTTTGTTTTGGGAACCCCGTCCGCTCTCTTCGCAGCCGGTCAAAGGGAAGCCGCCCCGCAGCCGGCGGCGCGGGAGGCCCCGGTTACTATTCTGGTCGCGGCGGCGGCGAGTTTGGAGTATTCCTTTGTACAGGAGCTCATTCCCCGGTTTCAGGCTAAGTATCCCTGGATTACCGTGGAAGGGATTTACGATAGTTCCGGGCGGCTCCAGACTCAGATAGAGGCGGGGCTTGAGGCGGATGTGTTCATGTCGGCGGCGGTCAGACAGATGAACGAGTTAACCGCTGAAGGTTTTATAGCGGAGGATTCAGTGCGGCCTCTTCTGGAAAACAAGATTGTCCTCATCAAAACCGCCGGTAGTAATACGCCGGTAACCAGTTTTGAGACGGTTCTCCTGGCGAACGTCATCGCCCTGGGGGATCCCGCCAGCGTTCCCGCGGGCCAGTACGCCCGTGAAGCCTTCACCAGTCTGGGAATATGGGACGCGGTTTTCGCCAAAGCGAGCTTGGGGACCAATGTTACCGAAGTTCTTAACTGGGTAGGGGAAGGAAGCGCCGAAATCGGGGTGGTCTACGCTACCGACGCCGCAACAACGAACCGGGTCCAGGTTCTCGCCGAAGCCCCGGCGGGAAGCCTTGCTCAAAAGGTTATCTATCCGGTGGGAAGGACGGCGGCGTCAGCCCATTCAAATGAGGCGGAACTCTTTATTGATTTTCTCGCTTCCGGCGAGGGGCTTGAAGTGTTCAGAACCTACGGGTTCTCCCCGAACAACTAGCGGCTGAGTGGTTCTTCGACCGCAGCCGCAGTATGGGGTAGTTCGCGGTTTTGGGACAGGCTCGAGGATGTAAGTTTTTATCGCGTAACGACGGGTCTTTCCCAAGACTGAATGTTTGGGAAAGACCCTGGTTTATGTAGTATCAGACAGGCGGGTAATCGTGAAAAAATTCGTGAGGAAAGCAGGGTGAATATTTCGCCTATCCTCATATCCATGCGGACCGCGTCGGCGGCCATTGTGATAACATTCTTCCTGGGGGTTTTTGCGGCAAAATTGGTCGCCGGGATCCGGCGAAAAGCCTGGAAAATGATTCTGGACGGGATTCTCACCCTGCCTCTGGTCCTGCCCCCGACGGTGGCGGGTTTCTTTTTATTGTATATTTTCGGCGTGCGGGGGCCGGTGGGCGCGTTTTTTCTTTACTTTTTCAGCGTCCGTATCGCCTTCTCCTGGGGGGCCACCGTGTTGGCCGCGGTTGCCATCTCTTTCCCGCTGATGTACCGCTCCGCCCGGGGCGCTTTGGAACAGGTAGACCCCAATATTATTTACGCCGCCCGGACTCTGGGCATGTCTGAGTGGGCTGTCTTCCGAAAGGTAACCCTCCCTACCGCCCTGCCCGGCGTCGCCTCTGGCGGCGTTCTCGCCTTTGCCCGGGGCCTCGGCGAATTCGGCGCTACCGCCATGATAGCCGGCAACATAGCCGGCAAGACCCGCACCCTGCCGCTGGCGATCTACTCCGCTGTGGCCGGCGGGGATATGGATACCGCTTACGGCTATGTACTCATCATCGTAATCTTCTCATTCGTTGTGGTCGCCCTGATGAATTTTTTTACGGTCCAGGATTCCCATGTTCAGACTAAGCGGGGCGGCTATGAGCCTTAAGGTTTCCCTGCGAAAACGGCTTTCCCGTGATTTTTCTCTTGAAATAGAATTTGAAACCGCCGGGGCCCCGGGCTTGATTCACTCCGGGGCGGTTCCGGGGGCCGTTCCGGATTCGCGCAACCCGGGTTCCTGCCTGGGCATATTGGGCGTGTCGGGATCGGGGAAAAGTATGACGCTCAAGTGCATAGCCGGTATTGAGACCCCTGACGAGGGCCGCATTTCCGTGAACGGCCGGACGCTCTTTGATTCGGCAAAGAAGATAAACCTAAAGCCCCAGGAGCGGCGGATAGGGTATTTGTTTCAGAATTACGCCCTTTTTCCCCGCATGACCGTGGTGGAAAACATTACGGCGGGGATTCCTTTTTCCCGGAAGGAGCGCCGGGACAGGGCCGGGGTATGGATAGACCGTTTCGGGCTTACGGGCCTTGAACACCGGTATCCCGCCCAGCTTTCCGGCGGGCAGCAGCAGCGGACCGCCCTGGCCAGGATGCTGATCCGGGACCCGGCGGTGATACTTCTGGACGAACCCTTCTCCGCTCTGGATACCAGTCTTCGGGAGCAGATGCAGGTATGGCTCAAGGAACTCCTCACCTCAAGAGATGATGTCGTCATGGTTACCCACAGCCGGGACGAAGCGTACAAACTCTGCGCCGAAATCCTCGTGGTGGATGGCGGGCGCGTCTTGAGAAAAGACCGGACGCGGGAACTGTTTGCTAATCCGGTCCTGGTAAGCGTAGCGCGGCTTACGGGGTGCAAAAATATTTCCCCAGTCAAACAAACCGGCGAAAAAGAAATCTACGCCCTGGACTGGGGCCTCCCCCTGTCTCTTCCGGCGCCTGTTCCCCCCGGCGTAACTCATATAGGCATCCGCGCCCATGACCTCCTGCCGGTATGGGAAGACGGCGTCCCCGGCCTGCTCCCCAACCGGCAAAACCAAATCCGCCTTATGCTGACCCGCCGCTCGGAAGAACCTTTTGAAGAGGCGGTTCTCTTCACCAACGCGGACGCGGGAACCCCGGAAGGCCGGGGCGAGATATGGTGGAAATTTAGTAAATATTTGGGGTATACCCTTCCCCAACGGCTCTATATGCCGCCGGAATCTCTGCTTTTGCTGCGCTAGCAGCCTGTACGGATGTCTCCGGTTCCAGTTTTTATGCCCCTGCCCTGGAACGCACACTTTGCAAAACCCAAAAGTCCGGGTATCATTGAATAAATCCCAGTTGCGGGATGGAAAGAGAATAAGTAATAATCCGCGTAAAAAGCTGTACGTATCCGGAGGATTTTATGGTAATTTTGACATTGAACTGCGGTTCTTCATCCGCTAAGTATCAGGTGTACGACTGGGATGCCAAAGACATCCTGGCCGTAGGCATTGTAGAACGGGTTACCCTGGGGGGGTCCTTTATCAGCCATAAGGCTAAGGGTAAGGAAGAGTACACGGTGGAGCATAACTGTCCCACGCATACCGACGCCGTGGACCTTATCATAAAAACCCTGACGGATCCCGTTCACGGGGTCATCACCGATATGAGCGTGATCAAGGCGGTGGGACACCGGGTAGTTCATGGCGGGGACAAGTTCACCAAGTCGGTGCTTGTGGATGATTCGGTCATGGCCACCCTGGAGGAAGTAAAGGACCTGGGGCCCCTGCACAACCCGGCTAACATCATGGGTATCGAGGCCGCCAAGAAGGTACTCCCCACTGTTCCCCATTGTGCCGTCATGGACACCGCCTGGCATCAGACCATGCCCCCGGAATCCTACCTCTACGCGGTCCCCTACGAATGGTACGAGAAGTATTCCGTGCGCCGTTACGGATTCCACGGCACTTCTTTCCTGTATACCGCCAAACGGGCCGCCGTCCTCCTGGGGAAGGATCCCTTTAAGACGAATCTCATCATCGCCCACCTGGGCAACGGCTCTTCCATCAACGCGGTAAAGGACGGTTGTTCCCTGGATACGTCTATGGGCGTTACTCCCCTGGAAGGGCTCGTCATGGGGACCCGGGCCGGCGACGCCGACATGGCCATGCCCTTCTATGTGATGCGGAAGACCGGCATGAGCGCCGCTGAAATAGAAAACGTCCTGAACAAGAAGTCGGGCCTCCTGGGGATCACCGGTAAATACGCCGACCGCCGGGATATACAGAAGGCGAAACTCGACGGCGACCAGCGCGCCCTTCTCGCGCAGAATATGGAAGCCTACCGGGTCAAGAAGTACATCGGCGCGTACCAGGCGGTTTTGGGCCGGGTAGACGCGCTGGTATTTACCGCCGGGGTAGGGGAGTTCGCCTACTTTATGCGGGAAAAGATCCTCGACGGCCTTGAGGGACTGGGTATCGTTTTTGACCCCACGAAGAACGAGATGTCGCACACCCGGAACACGGAGACCATTATCTCCAAGCCGGAATCTAAAATCCCCATTTACATCATCCCCACCGATGAGGAACTGGTCATGACCGAAGACGCCTACGCGCTCATGGCGGGAACCTACGATATACACACCCGGTTTACCTATTCCTTCCAGTGTAAAGACTATGTGAACAAGGGCCGCGCTGCGGGCCTCTCGGAAGAATTGGCCCGGAACCCCGGCCTTGCCGCAATCGTGGCGAAGCCCCGCTAAAAGAAAAGGGGCCGGTCCCAAGCGCCCGGCGGCGTTTTGGGCCGGCCCCAGGTAAACGCGTTTCCTGCCGGGCCCCCAGGACATCCTGTGTTCCAAAAACGGATGTCCGGCGTTTCCGGGCTGGATGGTAATTAAGACAGGAGTTTTACGTGACAGACCGAAAAGTCGAGCTGCTTTGTGTTGGTAACGCTATGGTGGACTTTTTCGCCGGAATCAACCGGGAGATACCCCCCTCATGGGGCCTTTCTGAATCGGCGCAGCACCTGCCGAGCGGCAAACTTGCCGAAATCCTCGCCGCGCTGTCGGCGGGGCCGCTTCCGCCCCTGGCGTCCGCCGGCGGCGGCGCCGCCAACGCCGCCAGGATCGCCAGTCTTTTGGGGATACGCGCCGCTTTTGCAGGGGCTGTAGGACCGTCAGGCGATCCCCACACCGCCATATTTGAGGAAGGCCTAGTCCAGGACGGGGTTGTCCCCCGCCTCATTCGGGACGCGTCCCCCACAGGCGTCTGTCTTATTCTGAAAACCCGTAAAGACGCTCAGATCATCGCGGCCAGTCCCGGGGCGGCCTTGCGTTTTGCCGCGGAGGATGTACCGGAGGACCTCATGCGGGAGGCCCGGGCGGTGATCCTGGACGGTTTTCTGCTGGGCCGGGATACCGTGGTACACCGGGTCCTGGATTTGGCGAATCAGTATGGAACCCAGGCCGCCCTGGACGTGGGTTCCCGCGCTCTTGCCGCGAAACGGGCCAGAGAAATCGCCCGGTATTGCCGTGACTATCCGCTCATCGTCTTTATGAATGAGGAGGAAGCGGACGCCTTCTGTCAGGCCCTCTCAAACGACGTGGATGGGGAAGGAACGCCGTCCGGCGGTTCAAAACGGAGGCTCCGGGTAAACGTGGATCAGTTGAAAAAGATGACGGATAAAGATATTTTCCCGGTCATGGTGGTCAAACGCGGAAAGCGGGGGGCCGTGGTGTTTGCCGGAGGGCACATCTATTCCGCGCCGGTCATTGCGGTCCATCCGGCGGAAGCCACCGGCGCGGGGGATGCGTTTTGCGCCGGTTTTATGGCCGGCTGGATACGGGATAAGCCCCTGGTTGAATGCGCCGCTTTGGGCAATAAAACCGCCCGGGAAGTGTTAGACAGCCCCGGCGCCGGGATAGACCGAAAAAAACTGGCTCATCTCGCCAAAAGCCTTTCATAGAGAAAAAGCCGGAAAAGGAGCGGCGTCAGCAATGAACAGCCCCCTTCGTCATTCGGGCAGCAGCACCGACCCGGCTACCTTGTCCGCTTCCTCCTGGCTCAGGACCCGGCCAATGATGGCGGCGGCAAACCGTCCGGCGGTTCCGGCCCCCCGGCTGGTGATGATGTTCCCATCGGTTGCCACGCCGTCAGCGGACCAGTGAGCGCCGTCAACCCTGTCTTCCATCCCCGGATAACAGGTGAACCGGCGGCCCCGGAGGAGGCCCAGCGGCGCAAGGACCACCGCCGGAGACGCGCAGATGGCCGCAATCCAGCGGCCCGCCGTACCCTGGGCCTTAAGCAGTGCGCAGGCGGACGGGGAGGCGGCGATGTTGGAGGCCCCGGGCATACCGCCGGGACATATCAGGACATCCCAGATCGCCCCTTCCGGGAGTTCCGTTACCAGGGAATCCGCGATAACCGGTATCCCGTGCGCTCCCATTACGGTCGTACTCCCGCTGACAGAAGCCGTTATTACGGTGACTCCCGCCCTCCTGAGGTAATCAACCGGGGTAACGGCCTCTACTTCCTCAAAGCCGTCGGCTAAGAAAACAAGCGCTTTTCGTGACATTTCGAATCTCCTTCTTACTCTAAAAATTCGGACCCTTGTATCATAGGTCCGCCGGCGCGGAAGATTTTGCGGCGGTACATGAGGACTACCATGGTACAAAGAACCTTGAATACATACGCGCTCCTATGATTATATACTAAAGGAGGAATCATGACAGGCAATAAGGAAGAAATAGCCGCCCGGGTGCGGGTGCTGCGGGAAATTGAAGAAATTTCCGGGGAAACCTTAGCGAAAGAACTGGGGTTTAATCCCCAGGAATATGCCCTGTGGGAATCCGGGGAGGCCGAATTTCCCATCGGTTCCCTGGTAGAAATAGCCAGCCGTTTTAACGTGGATTTAACCGAACTGATAAGCGGCGAACCATCCAGGCTCAAAACGTTCTGCGTAACCCGCGCCGGACGCGCGCCGGAGGTAAGCCGGCGCCCCGCCTATACCTACTGGAACCTGGGCCTCAAATTTCACCGGAAAAAGGGGGAACCCTTTCTGGTGGAAGCCGCTCCCGATACCGGGGAAAAGCCCCTGGCTCTGAATACCCATCCGGGCCAGGAGTTTAACTATGTTTTGGAAGGCCGGCTCTTTATATCCGTGGGAGGACACGAGATGGAACTGGATCCCGGAGACAGCATCTACTATGATTCCAACGAACCCCACGGCATGAAAGCCCTGGGGGGCAAACGGGCCAGATTTTTAGCTGTTGTTTTATAACCCGCGCCTGGGTGATGCGGGGGTGGGAAACCCCCGCAAGGGGGAACGGCGAAGTGCGGCCCAGGGGGGCGAGTTTCGCCCCCGGAGGCGGCTGTCTCCCGTATGGTTATACCTGATCAGGGGCGTTGCGGAGGCTTCCGTCTTCATTCATCATATCCCTGCCGCCCTTGGGAATACACTGTGAGGGAGCAAATCCCCGCAAAGACCTGAACGATTTGTAAAAGTGAAACGGATCGCTAAACCCGCATTGTTGGGCTGCCTCGTGTATCTTGAAGCTGCCGGTTCGCAGCATATCTTCGGCGTTGTTTATGCGTATCCGGGTCAGGAATTGATGCATCGTGAGGCCGGTTTCCTGTTTGAACAGGGCGCCAAAATAGCCGGCGTCAAGTTTTACCATTTCCGCAAGCTGCCTCACCGTGAGTCTTTCGGAATAGTGCTCCGTAATATACCGGATTATACGGCTGACGCGGTAATCCCACTGCGCCGAATCGATTTTGTACAGCAAAATTTCTGACAGGCGGTGCAGAATCATCATAAAAAGCGCGCGGGTCTTCATAATATAACCGCTCTTCCGCCCGGTCCAGTCGATGGTAAGCTCCCTGAACATACCTACAATATCAACCTGAATTCCAATAGTATTCACGAGACTAAACGGAGGGGGATTGTTGGATCGATTATACTCGTGATCAAAATTGACCGCAAAACAGCGCATCAGATCGTTCGGGGGGGTAACGGCCTCTATTTCAACGCCTTTAGGAAAGCTGATAAGGCTGCCTTCTCCCACTTTATAGGCAACGCCGTCAATGGTATAGCGGGCCTTTCCTTTTACGATATAGGTAATGCCAAAAGTATCCGTAATCTGGGGGCTTATCCTCCAGTCCGGGTTGCACCGGCGAAATACCTGGTAGAGGATACGCGGCACAAATTGTTCAAACGGCGGTTCATTCATTGCGATTCCATCGTGAATTTATACAACATATATTCTTTTTCGTGTTTTTTCAATACAGCTAAAAAATAAATTACAAAAATTTTCAACCCGAGTATTTATTTGACGCGGGTAAGGCTGTTTTCTTATACTGTCTTGATATGTGAGCCTGTTCCAAAACTAATTGACTGTGCGCTACCGTTCCCGGCATAGCCGGGGGCACGGTTTTGGACCAGCCTCATGTAACAGGATGTAACCGGATTGCGTTTTGAATAAGCCGGTAGAATAAACAGCCCGCGGCAGTTTGATTTTCTTCTATATAAATCCAAAGGTGCATTCATCAAAATAATACCTAAGGCGATCTTTTGAATAAGAACTTTGCAGGGTTCCCATAATCCATCTTCGTAGTAAGTAAATTACCCAAAGGACCCGCGAATATTCTATCACCGAAAAAAAATATCAAAAAGGCGTTGCCTGCGCCAAGTAAATACCCGGGATTTTCAACATTCATCATGAATTTATACATAACTATTGAATTTATAGATTTTCTTTGCGGCGGGGGTATTTTATTGTAATATCAAATAAAGACACCGGCTTTGTGCGCGTTCAGTTCAACGGGGCAAAACCCGTTGACGCGACCGGTGCGGCGGTAACGACGGTCAAGATGGTTGGAGAAACGGCGGCCAAGGTGGGTGCGCCCGCGATCCAGGCGGCGTTCCAGCGTACCGCGGTAAAGGGGCTTAACATCGGCATTGGCGGCCAGGTTCCGGTTCAGACGTATGAGAAAGAACAATGGGGAAATGGAACTACTGTGGTTTCTTACAAATTGAAAGACGACGTGAGCGGCGCCACTGCGCCCGGTAACGTTTCAGATGCCTATGAGCCGGTTTATGACCAGGTGAAACGCGGAGATGTAACCACGCAATATCCCTATATCGTAGGCATGGGCTTCGACTTTGCCGCTGTCTCCCCCTTCCGCTTCTACGGGCGCGCAAGCTGCGAGGCGGGCGGTTACACCGAAACAACAATCAGCGGTACGACAATCAAGATAAAAGGCGGCGGCAACCTGCTCTTCTCCTTTACGCCGATGTACACCATTGCCGACGGCTGGATTCCGGGGCTTGAAATCATGCTTGATGTGCAAAGCGGAAGCGATCTGAACCCTGTTGCTTCAACCGGAGCGGTAGGCGGCGATGCGGACAGCCAATATGCAGCCTACTGGAACGAGCCGTCCAGGGCGGCGGAAAAAGCCGCGCTAAAGAATAACTGCCTTGACCTGGGATTTGGGCCCTTCATACGGCACAACTTTAAGGACGGGGATGTACGTTTCGGCGTTACCGCGAAGATTCCGGGCGGGGAAGCCTACGCAGGGGACAGCGTTCCACTGTCAACAAGTTAAGAAACAAGGGCAGCAGGGACTTATTCCCCTCCAGCCTCCCCCTCAACAGTTCGATTTGTGGTTGTGATGAAAATGCGGTTTTTTCAAATATGTTTTCCTCGTTGCTTCGCGGTTTGGCCTCACCGGCGCTACCCGCCGCCGTATCTCCGATACCAGTTCCCGATATAAGTAGTCCCGCGCAAAGCCGTCATCCGTTATCAGCATTCCGATGAGCCGGTCCTTCAA
>JAIRSS010000181.1 GCA_031255315.1 Spirochaetaceae bacterium | reverse complement strand
ACCGGGCGCTCGTCAAATTTCGCGATAAAATCGGAAAGACGCGCCAGTTCGGGAGAAAGGAGCTTTAAAGCGCGTGCTTTAGCGGTGGAAAAAGAACCAATGTACTGCTTGTATGTCGCAAAGCCAAGTTTGCGGACCATTTTCGATATTTTAGAGGGCGAGCAACCGCAGAGGGCGGCCGCTTCCCCGATGCGTAATCGGGCGTTCTTGTCCGCGTTTCCCCCGATTATCTTGTGTATCCTCCTTTCGAGCGGGTTAAGCCGATCGGTATCCACATCCAGCATTATGGTACTATAGCATAGCGCACAGCCGCCCGTCAACAAAGCGCAACGGCCGGATGTGGAGCCGGGTATGCGGAACTCTAGCAGCCTGTTGCGTTTGTGGATTTTTACACCATCGAGGCTGTTCCAAAACTGAAGTTTTGGAACAGCCTCCATCAGTACCGAAAAAATCCCGATTAACGGGGCTCCTGAAGCGCAACTAAGTCCTATGTGGGAGACCAGCTTTTCAGTGAGGCGTCGGATTTCTGGTCTTCCCTCAAAACCCCGAAAGACTTTTTCAGTATCTCATCGGTGTAGCCTGTGATGTGCCGGTAAACCTGGGAGTTCAGTTTTGCGTACACTTCGCAGTTCTCCGGCTTCGGGGGAAAATACCCGAAATGCCCCTGATAGACGCCCGGAGCGCAGCCTGACACCGGGACGGGAGGCTGTTGAGCGGCGGTTCAAGCGGCTGGAAGGCCGCTAAGAAAGTCCATACCTTTTAACCAGGGGCGGGAAACCAGCGAACACAAAGAACTGTCTGAAAATTGTGCTATGACCGTTTGTTGCCGCCGCTCCCGGTCGCCGTGGAAAAAAGAGAGATACTGTATCCAGTAAATGATTTCCGGCAATTGACCCGGCGTGATATATCAAAGATTGCGTGGTTATTAAATGAAAGACCATGTTTCAATTCGGAATATAATACTTCAATTTGTAAAATACCAACAGGTATAATGCGGACAGGGCATTCGTCATGCGGGCGAAGCGAGGCAATCCAGACGGGCATCCGCTGCGCAGGATTCCTTCACTACGCCCGTATGACGGTATTGAACATGGGGTTTCTTCCCGTTACCGGCTTCCAGCGCGGACGCATCAAGAACGTCGTTTCTTGAGGCCCGGAAGCGTCCATGATTTTTTCAACCAGTCATCTTTTTGTTCTCTCGTGGACGATAATTATTCCGTCATCAGCATTCTGGTAACAGCGCTCATCTCGCACCGCAGTAGAACGCTGACCAGGAGAAATATTTTCCCCAGGCGGCGCAGCCAACATCAACACAGCGGCCCGCATTCTCATACAGGCTTGCGGTAAATCGTTGGCGGGGAGACGCCGCCTGAATACAGGATTTTTTTGAAACCAGCGGATTACGCCTCTTGAGCTTCCGCCCAATCCGGGTAATCCGCCTTTGTAAAAAATTATCCTCCCCTGCCGCGCTTAACCGCTCATCAGGAGGATAATTTTACGTATGGTTTTGAATAGAGCATTCCCGTACAATGCTATTCCAGTTCCTCAGAGTCGTCCATTCCAGCCGGTGGAAAAAGGGAAAACGCATCATCCGGCGGGATGTCCGTTCCACCTTCTAAAGGATCGGAGACCGATTCCTGAATAAATACAGGGCCGGACTCAAACACGGACTCGGATTCAAAAAAAGAGTTGGATTCAACCACTGGGTCAGGCTCCGATGCGGCGGGTATTGCCGCGGCGCTTTTGGGCTTTCTGCCCCTTTTAGCCCCCGTCGGCGCGGGTTTCGATTCCGCCGCCAGTTTTTTTGCCGCAGTTCTCTTCACTGCCGGGGCTTTAACGGCGGCGGCGCCAGCCCGGGACGTTCTTTTTGAATCTGCCGCGGATTTTTTGGCGGCGGCGGTTCGGGACGTTCTTTTCGGTTCCGCAACGGATTTTTTAGCGGCGGCGGTCCGGGACGTTCTTTTGGCTTTCGGGTCATCCTTTTTTGCCGCCCCTTTGGGTTCTTTCTTCGCGGCAGGAACCTTCTCCGCCTTTTTTATGTTTTTCAAGACGGCGGTCAGTTCTTTATCCTTGGCGGCTTCGACTAAATCGTATTTGTTTTGCAGATTTAGCCAGTACTCGGGGGTTTTTCCAAAAAATTTGGAAAACCTCAGGGCGATCAGGTATGTAATTTTACCTTTTCCCAACAGGATCAGCCGGAGAGTCGCCTGATTAAGACTAATGGCCGCGCCCAGCTTTGAAGGGTTAAGCCCGTAGTCATCCATTAATTTTTTTAAAACAGCGGAAGGTGATGTAAGCGTCTGTTTTGCCATTAATAGCTCCTTAAAATATTTATTTTTTTATTATAACAATTTGATAATATTATTGCAAGTGATTCAGGCGAAAAAAATGAAAATATTGCGCCGATTTTTGGGGTTTTACCCTTTGATCACGCACTGAAGTATTGAAGCAGCCTCTATAAACAAATAATTGAGGCTCTTCAAAAACAAATTGACGGCGTCCGCGTGCGCTTAACGAGCTTAACGCGCGCGGTTTTGACCATCCTTCGTTTATTAGAAACGGCGCGCAAAGGATTGCAGGCCGCGACAGCTGATAATCGCCGGGATTTCTACGGGATTTCTCATTGATAGATTTGTCAAAGTAGTATATACAAAGAAGTGATAGTGTATGAGGAGAGGATGCGTTATGGTTATTCATGGAACCGGCTGCTGTCTTGCGGATATTTTGTATGCTCACAGCGATTTTTCCGCGCTCGCCTTTAAGCGGGCGCTGTCCCGGAAGGAAGGAGACGGCGGCCTCACTCCCGGACGGCTGGTTTTTGCCGGGGACTTTGAACGTTTTACCGGCAAACCCTACGAAGCGGCTTTAGCGGAAATTACAGGCGGCCCGCCGGATTCCCGCAATCTGGGCGGGCCGTCAATAGTCTCCCTGGCTCACGCGGCTCAGGTTCTGGGAGAGCCGGCGGATGTCCGGTACTACGGTATGCGGGGTTCCGGCGAACCCGGAGATTTTGTGGAAGCGGCGCTGGCCCGGCTTCCCTTCAAGGAATGCCGTCTGACGAGGAAAGAGGGGGCCGAACCCCGGACGGATGTTATTTCGGACCCCCGGTACGACAACGGCCACGGCGAGCGGACCTTCATCAATCTTTTGGGGGCGGCGAACCGGTTTGGTCCTGAAGACCTGGACGCTTCTTTCTTTAACGCCGGCATTGTCGCGTTTGGCGGGACGGCTCTGGTCCCGCTCCTGCATGACGGCCTTACATCCCTGCTAAGGCAAGCCGGAGACTGCGGCGCGGCGCGGGTAGTAAACCTGGTCTATGATTTTCGCAGCGACGCCGCGTTTCCGGGCCGCAAATGGAAACTCGGCGTTAAAGACGACGCCTATCCCTTCATTGATCTTCTTATTGCCGACAAGGACGAGGCGCTTAAAACATCGGGAACATCAGGAACAGATAAAGCGCTTCGCTGGTTCCTTGCCCAGGGGACCGGCGCGGCGATCATCACCGACGGTTCCCGGCCCGTTAAACTCGCCGCATCGGGGAAACGTATTTTTTCCCCGCAAAGACCCCGTTCCCTGCCGGTCTGCGAAGCCGTCAACCGGGAGCTTGAGGCCCGTCCCAACCGCCGGGGCGACACCACCGGCTGCGGCGATAATTTTTCTGGCGGCGTTATCGCAAGTCTTGCGGAGCAGTTAGCCGCCGGTCTGCGGGGCGTCGTGGATTTACTGGAATGCGCGGTTCAGGGTACCGTTGCGGGAGGTTTCGCCTGTTTTACCATGGGCGGCGTATTCTACGAGCGGCATTCCGGCGAAAAGCGCGAATTCCTTGCGCCCTATATTGAAGCCTACCGGGAACAATTAGGACCCCTGCTCGAATGAAACAGTAGGCGTTCCGGAATTCAAAGCGCTTTCCTCTATATGGAAGCATCTGTGTTTCATGTTCCGCCTGTATCTGACCGGAAGAAGCGGGAAGTCAGCCGCGGTATCTCCGGCGGCCCCTATTGAAGGTTCTAGGAGTTTGTTGCGTTTCGCGCTTAAAACCCCCAATCCGGGGCACGCATGACAGCTTCAGTATAGTCCGCGATGGAGCGCTCAGAGCCGCTTCCGGAGAAATATATTCAGATAAAATTCATCATATCCAGTCCGCTTCTCATCGAGCCGTGTTTGAAATTCCGCTCTTGTTTTACTTACCAAAGCCTTATTGTTTCACAGCCCCTCATTCTGAGCGTCAAGCACGCTGGAAAAAACGTTTTGAGTTTTAAACCAGTGGTTATTCTGATGAATTGATTGCTCATTCGTAACATGGAAGCGCGTACTTCGCCTATCCGCCATTTCTATTTCCCCGCGTACTTTTCAATAATCCCGTCCACATCGGCGATATTGAAGGATATGTCGCTGTGCCATTGGCCGTATTCTCTGAGGGAATTTACGGCTTCTACCCATTCGGCAAGGGCGCGGCGTTTTTCCCGGACAAGGGGGCTGTCCTGTCCTTTGGTTTCGAGGACGAGGATATTC
>JAIRSS010000174.1 GCA_031255315.1 Spirochaetaceae bacterium | reverse complement strand
AAAACATGGGCAAATATGAAACGCGCTTTAATTGACATAATTCCAACTTGCGAAGATGTGCCTGCCGCGATTTACCAGTATTTTGGTGTTGCTATTTCTTGAGCCAAAGCACTATACATTGTGTGCTTTGTGTATATATTCACTCATTATTCCATCATATCATTTTCCAATTCCTTTTTTAACCGCCGCAGAGCGGCGGGGAATTAAACCCCCGGAGATTAAAAATTGAGGGCTGCTCTCAACCAGTTTGCAGTGTTTTTTGGCGGGCGGGTTCCGCTCCTATGAATTTTATTTACACAAAACTATTGACAAGCTCTTATCTCAAAGAATATTTGTCCGTGTATTTTGGTATAGGGTCATATCCAAATCTCATTCGTAAAGCCTGATACCCGTGAACGGTTACCCGTGCCGGGTCTTCCTCCCGTTGCCGTCCTTCAGAGCCTTCTTCGTTACGTCAGTCAATGATCCCCGCCGCCCGTACAGCGCATACAGCCGGTTTATTGCCGCTACACGCTCCCGTTTCAGGAATTCCTTCATCAATACATAGGTCCGAACAAAAAGCCTCCTCTTCCTCGGGAGTATCCCGCAGATGCTTCGCTGTCTTCAGCGCGTCCGCGGAACCGAAGTTTCCAGCTTGTCCGTCTTCTTCCATCTCTTCCAGATGATCCCCAGTTCCCCCGCGTTGAACGGCCTTACCTGGCAGCCAAGTTCCTTTTGGATCTCCCCCGTCGGCAGATTCCCGGTGCCGCTTGCTTCATACCCGGCTGCATCCCTCTTCCTCTCGTCTTACCCGATTCTTCTCCTTCAGATAATGGTGGAGGAATAGGGGGCTTCGCTCGGAGCAGACCGGGATCCTATTCGATGCGGCGGCGGCGAAACGCCGTCTGCCAGAGGCTGTATACGTACAATTTTTTTATGCTACCGTATACCTCATGAGCCCTGACCATTCACCATCCGGTTCCCCCGCGCCCCGCGCTCCAAACTGCCTCAAGTGCGCGTACTTCAAAGTTACCTGGGACGCCGGGTATCCCCGATCCTGCGGCGTCTTTAGGATCAAGTGCCGGGAGCTGCCCTCGGTTCATGTTTTCCAGGCTACCGGCTTCCATTGCCCCTCGTTTCAGTTAAAAGAAGGCCTTAAATGATATATCTGGTTCAGCCGCCTTTCATCCAGCTTAATTCCCCCTATCCATCCCTCTACTACCTTCGCTCGTTTCTGGAAGCCCGGGGATATACAGTCGGGGTAGACGATCACTCCATCGCCCTGTTCTCCGAAATCTTCAGCCGCCCCGGGCTGGAGCGGATCTTCACTGACGCCGGGAGAGCCTGGGAAGCCGGGAAGATACCAGGCGCCGCGCATCCTCCGGTCTGGTACAACATAGAACGGTTTTTGTCCGAACAGACCCTCTGGCTTTCCTGTATAGACCGGCTCGCCGCCTTCCTCCGGGGACGGGACGGCGAATGGGGCCGCCTGCTTGCCCTGGCCAACGGAACCGTCCCCAGCGGGCCCCGTTTCGACGCGCTCCTTGATTCCCTGAACGGCGATCCCCCGCCTGACGCCGCGCCGCTTCTGGCGGGCAGACTCCTTGCGGACCTGGCGGACTTCCTGACCGTAACGCTGGATCCCTCGTTCTCCCTGATCCGCTACGCCGAATCCCTGGCATCCGGGAGCAGGGACTTTTCGCCGCTCCGCTTAAACCTGGACGGGTATGTTATGAAAACCTTTTATCGCCCCTTTCTGGAGCGCCGCTGGGAAGCTCTGAGCGGGGCTGAACGGGGGGAAGCAAAGACGGGGGGCGCGGCGTCCGGACGCGCCGGACCGCTCCTCCTCCTGGTTACTATTCCCTTTCCGGGATGCCTGGCCGGAGCGCTCGTCTGCGCGGAATCGGCCAAGCGGCGCATGGGCGGCGGCGTTGTGACGATGGCGGGCGGCGGATATGTGAATACGGAACTCCGGTTTATGGAAGAGCCCGCTTTTTTCGATTACTTCGATTTTCTGTCTTTTGACCGGGGGTACGGCTCATTGACGGCTGTCCTGGAATTCCTCCGCTGCAAAGACGCGCCCGGAGACGAACCAGCCTCTCTGTACAAAACCCTCTACCGCTCAGGCGGGCGTATAATCCGGGGGAACCGGATCGCCTGCGGCGGCCCGGGCGTCTCCAGCCCCTCGCAGGCCGGGGGCCGCCGTTCATCCCTCCCCGGCGACGCGGAACTCGCGGCCCTGGAAGCGGAAGCGGCGCGGACGGTGTTCCCCGATTATCGCGGCGTGGATTTCTCCCAATACCTCCGGGCCGCCGATGATCCCAATCCCATGCACCGGCTCTGGACGGACGGGCGGTGGCTCAAAGCGTACTTGGCTCACGGCTGTTACTGGCATACTTGCGCCTTTTGCGATGTTACCCTGGATTACATCCGGGGCTTCGAGCCGGTGGATACGGACGCTCTCTTTCAGAGCCTGTTGGTCCAGGCGGATAAAACCGGCGTCAGAGGCGTACATCTGGTAGACGAGGCGGCGCCGCCGGCGTCCCTCCTGCGCCTGGCGGAACTCAACCGGCCAGGAAGCGCCGCGTTGGGGGGAAGGCCGCCCCTCTGCTTTTGGGGGAACATCCGGTTTGAGAAGACCTTTACGCCTGACGCGGCGGCGCTTCTTGCCGCCGGAGGCTTGGTAGGCGTGTCCGGAGGGATAGAGGTCGCCACCGAAAACGGGTTCCGCCGCATCGGGAAAGGGATCGCCTTGCCGGAGGTGGTCCGTTCCTGCGCGGCGTTCAAAGAAGCCGGCGTACTGACCCACGCCTACCTTATCTACGGGTACTGGGACGAAGACGACCAGGAAATACTTGATTCGGCGGAAATACTGCGCCAGCTTTTTGCGGCGGGCCTTCTGGATTCCGCCTTTTGGCATAAATTCGTTCTGACCTGCCACTCCCGAATTTACGCCGAATGGCGTAACGGCGCACATCCCGGTTTGCGGCCAACCCGCGCACCGCCCCATGATGGTTCCCCCGGCAAAGACGCGGGACAACCTCCCGTCTTTGCCTGCAACGACCTGGCCTTTGAGGGGGAAGGCCGATCCGCCTGTTTTACCGAGGGGCTTGACCGGCTTCTTACGGCGTGGATGTCCGGACGCGCCGAAACGCCCGTGCAGACCGCGTTTCCCTTCAAGACGCCGCCGCCGGGGGTTCGCCCTGAAACCGTAGTGGAGCTTTTGGACGAATACGCCCGGGCCCGCGATCGGGAACAGGAAACCCCGCCCCGCCGGGGGCGGCTCCTCTTTCTGGGGTCCCGGCCCGTGGTCCACCGGGAAAGCCGGGGCGGGGCGGCCCTGTTCTGGCGTTACCGCCTGGCGGACCGTCATCTGCGGCTCGCCCGGACTCGGAGCCCCGGCGCGGAAGCGCGGGTACAGCAGGCGCTAACGTTGCTTGAGGCCGCGTCCAGAGAAGGCGTTGAGGCTGGAGTATTCAGGGAAAAAATGAACGCGATCCTTGGGAACGAAGCGGACCCGGCATGGAAAATTCTACGCGCCGGGGGGCTTGTCCGCCTATAGCCGCACCCATAAAAGAGCGGAGGGGCAACCAGACATACATAAACCGTCTAATTGCCCCTCCGGCTTGAATCGGGATGAACCGGAAAGGACGGCCCGCCCCGGCCTTATTCGATTGGCGCTCCCCCGATAACGGTGATCCGCCCGTCGGTAAAGGGAGGAATCTCCCCGTCATAGGCTTTGATGGCTTCAATAACCACAAAGGAGAGCAAAAGGGAGGTGTTAAAGG
>JAIRSS010000154.1 GCA_031255315.1 Spirochaetaceae bacterium | reverse complement strand
GAAGGTAAAAAAGCGCGGGAAGTCCTTGAGAGAGCACGGGAACGCTGCGCGCGCGTCCTGGGCCTTCCGCCCGAAAGCGTTTTTTTCACATCCGGCGGTACCGAATCGAATGCCATAGTCATACAGGCGCAGCTTCTCAGGCGGTATCCGCTCTCCATCCTTTCCAGCGCGGTGGAACATCCGTCCGTACGTGAAAATTGCCTGTGCCTTGAGGGACTGGGGAAACAGATAGGTTTTATCGGCGTAGAAAAAGACGGAAGGGTTAGTCCCCGGACCCTGGAAAAGGCCCTCGCCAAATATCCCAACGCGGGATTCGCCGCGATTATGGCGGTAAACAATGAAACCGGCGCCGTTAATGATATGGCCTCTCTCTCGGGCGTCCTCCGCTCGCGGGCCGCCCATCCTGTCCACCTGCACTGCGATTTGGTACAGGCCCTGGGGAAGACGGCGGTAGACATACGGGCCTGGGACCTGGATTCCGCGTCCGTCAGCGCCCATAAACTGGGGGGCCCCCGGGGCATAGGCCTGCTCTACCTCCGCAAACCCCTGCAAACCCTCTCCCGCGGCGGGGGCCAGGAAAGGGGTATACGGCCCGGCACGGAAAACGTTTCCGGCGCCGCGGCCCTGGCGGACCGCCTTGAAAAGAGGGCGTCCGCGGAAGCGGTACACAGGGAAAGGGACAAAGCCCGTTCGCGCTGGAAACGCCTTATTACCGCTTTAAGCGCCCATGACCGGTGTACGCTTATTCCGGAAGACCGGACCGAAGATGACGAACGCTTCTCACCCTGGATACTCCAGGCAGCTTTTAAGGGCCTTCCCGGTGAGGTTATGGTACGCGCCCTGGACGACAGGGGTTTTGCGGTTTCTACCGGATCGGCCTGTTCTTCATCTTCCAGGGAACGTCCGGTCCTGGCCGCAATGGGGGTAAGTCCCGATCTAAGCCTTAACGGAATACGGATATCCCAGGGCTGGTCGACTGATGAGGCGTCGATAGAGAAACTGATTGAGGCCGTTTCAGAGATTCTGAGGCGGTACCGGTGACCGCCTACCTGCTGAAACCCGGCGAACTCACCCTTAAAGGGGGGAACAGGCGGGAATTTGAACGAGTCCTTCTGCGTAATCTGGCAGTCCTCCTCCGGGGCGCCGGGGCGACGGTGAACCCCGCACAGGGCCGGTATTTTGTCCATGCTCCGGCGGCGGCTGCGGACGCGGTAGAGGACGCGCTTTCCCGCCTTATCGGAATATCGGGCTGGGCTAGAACACGGGTCTGCGGTAAAACCCCGGAAGCGGTCCTCCGGGCCTGCGTGGAAACCGCCGGGGAATGTTACGCCGCGGGGATCAGAACCTTCAAGGTTGAAGCCCGCAGGACTGATAAAAGTTTCCCCCTGGATTCTTACGGCATCCGGTGCCGGGGGGGAGAAGCGATTGCGGAAGCATGGCCGGGCCTTACGGTGGATGTCCATACCCCCCAGACAACCATCACGGTGGAAATCCGGGAGCGGGCCTATGTATACGGGATGGAGCGCCGGGGCCTTAGAGGGCTGCCGGTAGGGACCGCTGGCCGGGGGCTTCTGCTCCTTTCCGGGGGCATTGATTCTCCCGTGGCGGGTTTCATGATGTTGTCCCGGGGCATGAAGGTAGACGCCGTACATTTCCACGCCTATCCCTACACCTCTGATGAAGCGCGGCAAAAGGCGGCGCGCCTGGCGGCGGTCCTTGGCCGTTACGCCGTGGGGATAACGCTCTACACGGTAGGGTTTACCCCGGTTCAGCTCCGTATTAAAGAGCAGGCCCCAGCGCCCTGGGCTACCGTTCTCCTCAGGATGGCGATGATGGAATGCGCGGAAAAGCTGGCCCGGAACGCGGGCCTTAAATGCCTGGTTACCGGCGAGAGCCTTTCCCAGGTGGCGAGCCAAACCATAGAAAATTTGACCTGTACGCAGAGCCGTATAAGCCTGCCCGTTCTGCGGCCCCTTATCGGCATGGACAAAGAAGACATCATCAGGAAATCCGAAGCTATAGGCGCTTACGCCCTGTCCATCCTCCCCTACGAGGACTGTTGCGTTCTCTTCAGCCCCCCACATCCGGTTTTGCGGGGCAAGCCCGCGGAAGCGGAAGAACAGTACCAAAGATTAGATCTTACCGGACTCATTGAGGATGCGCTGCGTACCTGTACGGTAGAAACCTGCGGAGACCGGCAACGCGGCTGACCCGCCCGGCGAGCGGGGGCCGGGCTGACCCGCGGTGAGGCTGTTCTGAAATGACATTTTGGAACAGCCTCACTTCTTTATTCCTTTATACCCCCCATCGTAATACCGGAAATAATGAAACGGGACATGAATATATAGAAGATTAGGATAGGGATCAGCGAAATAGCGATCCCCAGGTATATCCCGCCGTATTCGGTACGGTAGATGTCCCCCCGGAGCATTTGGACCAGCATAGGCAGGGTGTATTTCCGCTCCTCCGAAATGAGGACAAAGGGGCTGAAGAAATTGTTCCATGAACCGACAAAGGTAAAAATAGCCTGAGCCGCAAGGGCGGGAGTAATAACCGGCAAAATGACCACATTAAAAATCCGGAACTCCCCCGCGCCGTCAATCCGGGCGGCGTTAATCAGGTCCATGGACAGAACCGATGTCATGTACTGCCGGAGGAACAGCACCGTTCCCGCACCCGCAATAGCGGGAATGATAAGGGGAATATAGCTGTTCAGCAGTTTCAACCGGGCCATAAACTGATAGAACCCGATAAAGGACAGGCTTGCTGGAAGCATCATGATGATAAGAATGATCCCCCAGAGTATCCGCCGGCCCTTAAACGTATAGACATGCAGGCCGTACCCGGTCATCGCCGAAAAATAAACGCCCAAAACCGTGGTTGACAGAGCAATAAAGGCGCTGTTGTAAAACCCCTGCCAAATCTGGAACCCCCTCCCGGTCAAAACCTGCCAGTTATATCCGGCGTAGGTACTGGGAATAAGGGAAATCCCCAGGTTTATCTGCTCGGTGGAACGGGTCGCGTTGATCAATAGCACGTACAACGGCACAATCGCAAGCAGTCCCAGAAAAATCATGACGATATAGATAAAAAAGCGCCGTATTCCCAACTCGAAACGCAGTGATTGCATAGCCGCCCCCTATTTCGCTTTCTTCTTGAGTTCGCTGCGGTCCTGCAGGAAGAAGAAGATAAGCAGCGCCAGGATTATGGTGATGATAAATACCCCGATAGAGATCGCCGAAGCATAGGCGTAGTCGTTCCGGCCCTGGAAAGCCATGTTGTACTGATACACCGTGGTCGTCCGTATCTTGAAGTCCGGCGCACCCCGCATGTCCGTGAGCAGGAAGGGAATATCCAGCATCTGCATCCCCCCGATCATGGAAGTGATCAGGATGTAGAGCATGATGGGCCGAAGCAGGGGAAGGGTAACATTCCAGGTTGTCTGCCGGGAGTTCGCCCCGTCCACTACGGCGGATTCATACAGGGAGATCGGGATGCTGGTGATCCCCGCCATAAGCAGAATCACCGTATGGCCGTACCACATCCACCACTGGATAAAAGCGACCAGCCCCCGGGTAAAGGGGACGCTTCTAAAAAAGTTAAACGCCTGCTGGACAACCTGGCCGTCCCGGATCTCTTCAACATGGAACCCCAGGGAAAACAGGAATTGATTGACCGGCCCCGAGGGATACCCGAACAGGCTCCGGTACAGGAGGGCGACCGAGACTGCGGTCAGCAGGTTGGGCATGTAGATAACCGCCCGGAAAAGCCCCTTTCCCGCCAGGTTCAGCCGGACGTCGGAAAGCCAGATGGAAAGAACCAGGGCGACCCCCAACTGGGGAATAAAGTTAATCCCCCAAATAATAAACGTATTCTGGATAGCCCCCCAAAAATACGGATCCTGTACCAGCCGGACAAAATTCGCCCCGCCGACAAACGTAAAATCAGCCCGAAGACCCCGGAGATCGGTAAACCCCAGCATAACCGTATACACCGTGGGCCATAACGTAAAAATCAGAAATACCACGATAAATGGCGCGACAAAGAAATATCCCCAGCGGTTAAGCCGGGCTTCCCGGCCCGCCGGCTTGGTTTGCACGTTCATCAATACCTCCATCATTCGTAAGCAATCAAGACTGTTCCAAAACTAAGTGACTGTGCGTCGGCGCGCGGTTTTGGAACAGCCTCAATCATAAAAGAGCGGAGAATTGTTCCCTACCTCCGCTCTTTCCGCTCGTATCCTGAAACCCCGGCCTTAAATATCAAGCTGGGCTTTAACCTGGGCCCGAAAATCCGAAAGCGCCAGATCTTTGGATTTTTCACCATTCATGTAGGCGGTAACCGCTTCGTTGAAGATGCCCTCAATCGCCTGATCCGTACCCTGGGTAAGTTTGCCGTCAACGGTTTTCGCCATTTCAGCGAATTCCGCATAGTGGTTCTGTCCGCCCAGGAAGGGCTCCGCATAGGTGTCCTTAATCTTATCCAGCACCGTAATGTTATCCACCAGGTCCCCCGAATCTTTCGCGTATCTTTCAAGGAAGTCGTCGTCAGTAGTCAGATACCGGATAAGCTCTTTGGCGGCCTCGGGGTTTTTCGTGTTTTTCCACGCTCCAATCCAGGTGCCCCCCCAACGGTACGACGCGGGTCCGGGAATCATGGCCCAGTCGCCCGACGTATCGGGGGCGTTGGTTTTAAGCACATAGTGAAGCCCCCAGGTCGGGAGGAAATACGAGAAAACTTCCACCCCTCGACCCTGTTCGTCTTTTAAGACCCCCTGCATACCGGCAAACCAGCCCTCCGACCATTGCGCCGCGCGGCCTTCATAGCCCCGGTCATGCAGCAGTTTCGCCACTTCCATATATTGTTCCATTGCCGGATCGATCACGAGCTGATCATTGACGACCCAGGGGTCCCTCCGCGCGCCCTGGAAGGGCTTTAACAGATCGCCGGTGGACGCGACCACGACGCAGGCGCCGCCGGATTTTTCCTTGAGCAGCGCGGCGGTTTCCAGGAATTTCTGAAGATCGGCAAAATAGGTCTGAACCGTTGCGGGATCATCAGCGCCCAGGTATTTTTGCGCCAGACTGCGCCGGTAGAACAGGGCGCCGGGAGTGGCCTGCCAGGACATTCCGTATACCCGCCCCTCATAGGAACCAACCTCTGCGGGATAGGCCAGCAATTTATGCTTGTTCGATTCATACACATCGGTAATGTCCAGGAGAAGCCCGGATTCGATATACTTCCGGACAAAGGCGTCCTCCAGGGCGAATACATCCGGGGCTCCCTGACCGGAAGCCAGCACCGGATCCAGCTTGTTGGGGAACTGCTCAGTGGGAGTCAGGGAATACTCGATTTCGACATCGGGATGATCGGCCTTATAATACGTATTGATCATCCCGGCCAGTTCATCGGTGAACGACCAAACCACCAGCTTGCCGCCTCCTGCCTGGGAGGCGCCTGACGCGCCGCTTTCTTTCTCCTGACATGCGCTGAAAAGCACAAGAATCGCGGTTAGCAATACAAGAATTCTTTTCATCTTTGCAATAGCTCCTTCTAAAAATATTTCAAACGGGTCTGAAAAAGACATCTTTCAGCCCCGTAAGAATTTACGGGATAAAACATGAGATGAGCGTATAAAAAGACGCGCGCCATAACCAGGACGCGCGACAAAACGAGGTAAGGAATTTTTTGACCGGACCGCGCCGGAGGGGATGCTAAAACTGAATATTTCTGGGGGGGGGGGGGGGGGGGGGGGTGTAAGGGTTAAAAAAACACTGGAATAAAAATTTTCTTTCCACAAGCCCGCCGCGCGCGTGCGGCGCGTCTGCGTGGCTCGCGGGGGGGGGGCGGGCGGGGCCGCCCCCCGCCCGCCCCCCCAGCGCGAATAACTCACTGGTAGTAAAATTGTCTGTCCCATAGACCGCAGCGCCGGCTGCCCTGAAAC
>JAIRSS010000130.1 GCA_031255315.1 Spirochaetaceae bacterium | reverse complement strand
GCCCAGTGGTCCCGGTACGCATGGGGGTACACATAGCCCTCGCCGTGGCCGAAGCTCTCCTTGTCCCGGCTTGCGTCCCGGAGGTGGTTGGGCACCTCCGCGTCCTCCCGGTCCACCTCCGTCAGGGCGTCGAAAAAGGCCATGGCCGAATTGGACTTGGGAGCCGTTGCCAGGTAGAGGCAGGCATGGGCCAGGGGGAAGTTGCCCTCGGGGAAGCCTATGCGGTCAAAGGCCTCAGCACAGGAAATGACCACCTGCAAGGCCCGGGGATCCGCCATGCCCACATCCTCGCTGGCCAGGATGATCATGCGGCGGAATATAAAGGAGGGGTCCTCCCCGGCGCGGACCATCTTGGCCAGCCAGTACAGCGCCGCGTCGGGATCGCTCCCCCGGACGCTCTTTATGAAGGCGCTGATGGTGTCAAAGTGGTAGTCCACGTCCCGGTCGTAGAGTACCGCCCGGCGCTGTATGCTCTCCTCCGCGGCCTCAAGCCCCACCTGTATTTCCGCGCCCTCCGGGGGCGGCCAGGGGACCGATGTTTCTATGGCCAGTTCCAGCGCGTTGAGGAGGCTCCGGGCGTCTCCGCCGGCCACCTCCACCAGGTGTTCCAGCGCGCCCTCCCCAAAGACCACCCGCCATTTGCCGTAGCCCCGTTCCTTGTCCGCCAGGGTCCGGAGCGCGGTTTCCCGCAGATCCTCCGCGCCCAGGGGCTTGAGCTGGAAGATCCGGCTCCGGCTGACCAGCGCCCGGTTCACCTCAAAGAAGGGGTTTTCCGTGGTAGCCCCCACCAGTATGACCGTCCCGTTCTCCACCCAGGGGAGCAGCGCGTCCTGCTGGGCCTTGTTCCACCGGTGAACCTCGTCCACAAAGAGGATGGTCCTGCGTCCATAGAGCCGGCGGCGTTCATCCGAGCGTTCTATAGCTTCCCGAATGTCCTTGATCCCCGTGAGAACCGCGTTGAGGCTTTCAAAATTGGCTCTGGTAGTGTTGGCGATCACCCGCGCCAGGCTTGTTTTGCCCGTACCCGGGGGGCCGTAAAAGATAACCGAAGAAAGACGGTCCGCCTGGATTGCCCGCCGGAGAAGCCGCCCCGGCCCAACGATGTGGTCTTGCCCGATAACATCGTCCAGGGTTTGGGGGCGCATACGATCCGCCAGGGGGCCTTCAGAAGCGCCGGCGCCTTCCGCCGTAAACAGATCGCTCACCGGCTTTCCTTTATGCCGCATTAATCTATACCGCGTTAATCCCGCGGGCTTACTCTTCTACGTTCCATTCTTTGGGATCTTCCCCCTGCCTGCACGACCAAAGACCTTTCGTCAAGGTTGAGGCAAAAAGCACATGGTCCCAAGGCGCTTGGAAGAGGCCGCTAACGGGATTCCTCTCCAAGGTGTTATAATAGGAATCATACCTGGATATGCTGGTAAAGGCGTTTTCCTGGGGCAATCCGGGATCCTGTAGTTTGTCGCTCAACTCCGGGGTTAAACTAGCGGAGCTGGAATAGGCGAAGGGAAGTTCCATGTACCCGTAATCAGAGGTGAGTGCGTTGCCGCCTCCAGAAACAGCCCGGCCTAAAAGCAGCAAGTCCGGTTTTTCACTTGTTGGGTCTTGCCATACCGCCAGCGCGCCGTTGAACAAAGCGTTGAACTTTCTTGGTTCGGCGACCGCGCCGTTGCCGTCAATCCGCCAGATCAAGCCGTCGCTTGATACGGCGATCAAAGAACCGCCTACCGCAAGGAGGCCCGTAAAGTTATTGGGGGTACTGGTATCATGGCTTAAGGGACCGGCGGCTCCCAAACCGTTCGGTTCCTGGGCCGCTAAAAGCCCGGTACCTTCAAGGGCGGCATAGTATGTACCTGAGTCTGGAAGATACGCCGCCGCCTTGAGTATCCCGGAGACATTGGGTACCTCTCTAAGGACGGGGCTTCCCCCCTGATCGGCTGCGTACAATAGGCGGTAATCATTTTTGCCGATCCGGGCCCCGGCAAAAAGGGTATCCCCGGCCCCATAAATGCTCTGTATGTCGAACCCGGATTTGTCAACCAACTGCCAGCCGCCAGTAGTACTCGGATCTTTCCGGTATATCCCCCCCTTCATGGGATTGTTATTTCCATCGTCATCTACCCGTACGTAGAGGTATTGGTCCGTCCCGGTCAGGTTCAATAGTTTCCTCCCCCCGGGTTGATCCGGCAGCCGGCGCCATCGTGCCGCACCGCCTTCTGCATTCGGATCGGGTTTTTCATACCGATAAACCGCATTACTGCCTACATAGAGGGCATCGCCCAGTTTAACAATTGTTCCGGGGCTTCCCGGAACCGCGGGATTTTTATTCTCCTTTTTATCGTATTGGATTGAATAAAAAACAGCGTCCTGAGAACATGAAGAAAGCACGAGGCTTCCCGCCAGCAAAAGACCCCAAAAAAGCGTCCCTGATTTCATCCGTATCATCGTATTGATCCTCATAACCTTCTCTATCTATCTCTCCTATAAAGCATACCGGGCGGAAAGAGTCAAATCCAGGAAATTTCCGTACCGGTTATATTCCGGCCCCAGATCCGGCCATTGAGGAACCCACCACCACCCAACATTAAGCCCAAAGGACCAGGCCTGGTTCATGCGCCAATACATCCCAGCCTCAGGTTTGAGAAAAAGCCCAAAGTAGCTCTTTGTCAGGTAGGACTGATAGGACATCCCCAGCACCACGCTTAGGGGCACTTCAATCCTCCTGAAGATGAATTGATACCCCGCCCGCAATCCAAAGGGAAATTGAACGAGGATGTTGTTTACCGAATCGGAAAACCCTCCGTTTATTTCCACTCCAAGAAAAATGTCAGAAGTAAGGAAAAAGTTGAATCCCAGGGTTCCTACGCCCCCCAGCTTGATTTTACTATCATACGGTTTGGCGGGACTCGTTGACCCGTCTAAAAACAGGACGGGGAACAACACGCCTCCAGACATGGTAAACATCATATCCCCACGGGCGTACGCCGCAGGAAGGGAACCGGTCCAGTCCGATTCAATGGGGATTTCCTGTTCATTCCCGTCTTCCTGAGCCGGAAGAATAAAAACCGGCAGGAATCCAAAAAAAACAGCTATCAATAGAAGGGAAAACTCCTTCCGTGCCATGAAATACTCCTGTAGTAATAATATCAGCTCTTAGAGCCTGTCCCAAACCTAATTGACTGTGCGGGAAAACGCGCACGGTTGTGGGAACGTCTCCTTATACTATTAGGTACAACAACCGGTATACCGGGGGGTTACGTCCGGCTTAACGGTTAGTCCCCGCTCAACTCCGGTAGTTCCCCGTTCTTGTTTTCCAGGGCAAGGTACTGAAGCAAAATTGGATATTTGGTGAGTAATTCGCCATATTTTGCCAATTCCTCCAGCCTGATCCGGGCGTTTAGCTGCCGGTTTGCCGGCAGGGGAACGTCCGAATCCGGGGGCTGCTGCTGTCCCGTACTATAAACCTCATAGATTTTTTGAAGGGAATGGTACAGCGCAAGGTCCGGGTATTGGACGGTATTGATGCTGCAATACAGATTTTCGATATACGGGTATTCACGAAGGATATCCTCTTTGAGCATATCTATGTGTGAGTCCTCAATCTCCACGCCGTCTTTGGCGTATTCCCTCAGACGACGCTCCGCGTACGAGACGATCTCGCCGGCAATCCGCCGTTGAAAGGCGTCAAGGTCCTCCTGCGTTACAACCCCCGATTCCTCCATTAGAACCGGGAATTGATCGGGCCGCACCATAAACAACAGGGAACCGGTGTATTCATAGGAGAAATCCGCGTCCAGCCCCGCAAATACCGCATAGGCGTTCCCCGAAGGCAGGGAACCGGTTATCCGGATCGGCTGTTCCACCGGTTTTTGGGTAAATACGTTAAGCTCCACATTGGCGGGAATAAGGGCATACCAGACCCACCGGAACTCTCCTTCCTTTATGACGGCGGGATCTATCCCATGAGTTTTAGAACGCATCACCCCATACGAACCTGGCGGGACCCGGATTTGAACCCACCCGAAAAAAAAGACTGTTCCGCCCAGAATCAATATGAACAAGGCGATGATTATTTTCTTCATGATAAAACCTTCCTGATCTACCCGTATTGATATAGTATAAAATATATGATACCTAATCCACAATCACTGGTGAAGGGCGGGGGGCTTTTTTTCTTTTTCATGAGTCTTTTTTCTATCTTTCTTTACGGCGTAGGAATTCGCCAAAGATTCATGGATAGTACCCAAATCATGCTCCTCTGGATAACCGCGCTGTCCGCTCTTGTTCTGGGGATAGTGTCTTTGTACGGTATAGTCATGGATATTTGGTTTTTGATATGGACCAGGGGGCCCCGCTTCTTGCTGGGCGCCGCGGCTTATTTTATGGGGGTGGTTTTCGGCGCCCTGACAGCCGGGGCGGCAATTTTTATCCTGGTCCTTGCGGGAGGGAATCGCGGATGAAACGAATCTATGCCCTTCGGGGCGCAACCCGGTGCCGTAACGACCCGGAGGACATGGCGCTTCAGGTATCGGCCCTGTACGACGCTCTGACAAGCCGAAACAACCTCGAAGAAGAGGACCTGGTGTCCCTCATTTTCTCGGTAACCCCTGATTTGGACGCCTGTAATCCCGCCGCCGCCCTAAGGCGCTCGGGCAGGGCGGGAGAACTTGCCCTCTTCAGCCTCCAGGAAGCCCCGGCTTTGGCGGGACTGGAACGGACCATCCGGGTCCTTATCCACTGCTACATGGAGGAGGGGAGCGTCCCCCGGCATGTGTACCAAAACGGCGCGGATGTACTCAGGCCGGACCGGGCCGCCCAGCCGGACCGGGAAAAACGGTAAAGGTTTGTATTTTGTTCAAATGTCTCTTGTATTTTTTGAAATCATATAGTAGTTTTAAGGGGATTTAGAACCGCCGCGTGTATAAAACGGCTAAATAATCCCCAGGAAGGCGGCAATGCGGGGTTGGGACCAGTTTCTCAGGCTTTTAGCCGCGCAAAACTGCGAATTTTTAAGGGGCAGGAATATGGGCAATGGGTATGGAAAACCAATGGCAATGGTATTTGTTGTTATGTTGGTAATTGAGTCTCTGTTTCTCGTGGGGTGCGAGGATATTAATGGGCAGCCTACACATTTCGTTAATACGGGGGATGGCCACTCTCTTCTAGCTCCCGGGACGTCTCTCGTCATTACTCCGGAACGTACGGACTACGTCCTGGGGGATTCCATTGCCAAGACGGAAGCTCATCTTAAGGTATACATAAAAGATCTTAGTGGGAATGTCGAACAAGTCCCGACTGAATCCGTCGATCTTGTGGTGGGCGGTGTTAGAGTTGAAGGGCCTCTCCTTCTTCGGGATCCAGGGACAACGGAGGTTACAGTCGCCTATCAAAATCTGTCGGGCCGGTATAACATCACGGTCAAAGCCGCCATTGATGTGGAATTGCCGTGGCCAAAGTAGGTAGAGAGGTGAAAATTATCCGGCGGCGGCGGGACTAAAAGATGGTAAAATCATTTATGCAAACACCCCAAAAAGCCTTTCTTTTTTTTATTTTTTTCACAGTGATCCGGATTTTTGTGTTCTCACAAGAGGAGGGGGACGCGGAGATTCCGGATGATACGGTAAGCCTGGTGGAAAATCTGGAAGAGCCCCTGCCCCTGGAAAACCAGGAGGAGTCTCTGGAAAACCAGGATGAGTCCGTTCGCATATTATATATGAGGTTTAACGGAGGAGACGGGACCGACGCGGATGATATCTGTTCGGCCATGCGGGAGGAACTGATATGGATGACCCGGGTAAGCGGGTACACGATAGTGCCGTCCGTGAATATCCTGACGGAGGATCCACAGTTTGATATGCTGGCCCCGGAGGACCAGGAGAAAAATCCCCAATATCTTATCAATGGAACAATCTTTGCGGATGGCGACGTTTGGGTAACAGAGATAACCTTGTGGAATTTTGAATCGGATCCTCCCGCCCTAATTTATTCCCAATCTTTCGAATTTCTCACTGCTGCTGATATTATGACCATGATTCCTTTTTATTCCTGGTCGTTGTATGCGATTCTTCCGATTCTTGAAGAAGAAGAGAATAACGAAGATATGTGGCTGGTCAGGACGGAGGCCCAGAACAGTGCTGATGCGGCGGTGGTTGGTACTACGCCGGCGGCCCCTCTTTTTACCTCCGGGTTATTCTTTAACAGCGGTTTCAGAGCTTTTTACCCTGGGCCGGAGGGGGTCCTTTCTAACAATATCCGTCTGAAAAATGACTATTACCCCATTGGTTCTCTCTTCTTTACCGGTAAATTCTCCAACAACCTCGGGTTTATTTTAGGTTTTGACCGGGACTCCATCTTGATGAACCGGATTATGACCCGGGTCGCCTGGAATATCAGTTTTATTGGTCTGGAAGCGGGCCCCTATTTGGGGCTCCTCAACACGGATTCATCTCACGTAGTTTTAGGGCTTTCCCTCCGGCTTAGACTCGGCGTTCCTCAGTGGGGGCTCTCCGCCTCTTTTATGCTTGATACTCCTTTGGGCAGGGAACTTTCCGGTCCCGGGGATTATAACCAGTCCTTCAGCGAGATCAGTATTGGATACGCGCCGTCTATCTTTCAGTTTACCCTGAGCATGACGAACCGGGGTTCCGCCATTAAGAACGCCCAGGACATTTCAGTTATGAATGATTGGGTGCGGTATAATTTTGCCATGGGAATCACCCTGCCGCCTCGTAACATTTGGGGACTCCGCTTCAATGTGGGATATCAAGAACTCCACTGGACCTATAATTATAATTATAGTAGTACCTTGCCAGCTTTGAAGTACCCATACAGCAGTGTATACGCAGGGCTTGGCGCGTCCTATACGATAAACTCATCAATTACGCTGTCCCTGGGGCTGGAAATGCCTGTGTATCCTTTTGTCTATCTCGATATACAAAGTATATCAGACCCGCAGGCGCCGTTTTTTGGGGAAATAACCTTCGGTTTCCATTGGATCACTGAACTGTATTATTGAGGCGCTATGAACCAGACCGACCACCAATGGCAGGCGGCTCCGCCCAAGACAAAAACATGCCAGGTACTATGAGCGCCTCGCCGGTAGGGTTTGGCGTACCAGAATGTTCCCAGAGTATAACAAACTCCTCCGGCGGCGAGCAATATCAGGCTTACCCGGGGTAAAGCTCTACTCAGGGGTATCCAGCCCGCCATGATGGCCCATCCCATAAGGATATGAATTACTAATTCGGCTTTTTTGATGATCTTCCAGTTGGCTGCGTAAAGCGTTATCCCTGCCGCCGCCAGGGTCCATTCGAAAATCAGGAAAGCCAATCCCAATGCGCCTTTGAGTCCCAGGAGGCAGAAGGGAGTATAGGTCCCGGCGATAAGCAGGTAAATAGCGGTATGATCCAACACGCGAAAAACCCGTTTTGCCCCCTCATGCTGTATGCCATGATAGAGCGAGGATGCCAGGAACATGGTTGCCATGGCGGCGGCGAACACCACATAGGCCGCAAACGTCAAGAAGCTCTCTCCATAGCCGCCCTGCCGCGATTTTATTACCAGGACCGTAAGCCCTGTCAATGAAAGAAGCGCCCCTATTCCGTGGAGTAAGGAATTAGCTATTTCTTCTCCGGGAGTCTGAAAAGGCAGGGGCTGAGGAAAAAAGGATCGTTGTTTGATTTTTTGTACCATACCCTGTATGGACACGAAAAATACTCGTGAGTTGCATTATTATCCCCGGTAGATGGATTTATACCGGTTTAGCGGATTATACTCAAACCATCTTTTAAAGCGTAACGCGGCCTCCCGTTATTGACCCGCTATATAGCGCTTCCACTCGTAAAATATCAACAGGTGTGACGCGGATGGAGTACCCGCCACTTTTCGAGGGTTCCGGCGGCCCGGTTCGAGATCGGGAACGCTTCCCGCTCTTTCCCGGAATTTTTCCGAATACGCCCCATTCCATGCCTCAAATATTACGTTTTTCTCAATGGAAAATTGCTGATTCGACAGCGGGGCCGCCGTGATGCCTCAAAACAAAACCTAGCCGAAAAAGTGGATGCCTCAAAACTAAAAACCTAGCCCAAACTATACTGGTTCCACTGGAGAGTGGAGCAAATGAGGTTAGGCATGAAAGTC
>JAIRSS010000126.1 GCA_031255315.1 Spirochaetaceae bacterium | reverse complement strand
GATTTGGGGAGTGGAGGATTCGAACCTTCGAAGGCTGAGCCAACAGATTTACAGTCTGCCCCATTTGACCACTCTGGAAACTCCCCGCATATTCCGTTGCATTTATTTATATATGATTGTTCAGATTATTTCAAGTACCTTGCCGGGTCATTTTGTTTTTTTATCGTTGACTCGGTCCCCCGCTGCCGAACATGTCCCGGTTCCTCTCAAAATTCATGGCAACAGACGAAAAAAGTTGAAGAGAGGAGAACTAATGGCGTTTGCGCCGGGAAATGCCCGCATTGCGGAAACGATAATGGCGGGAATTGCCAAAACCCGGTAAATATTATACCGGTTACTGAAACTGGGCCTGGGTTTTCAGTTGTTCTCAAAGCCTTTTCGTGGTATAATACCACCGTATGATTAAGACACTATGCTTAAAAACTACAGAAGCGGATGATGTGGACGCCGCAGTTGCTGAACTAACCGGACAGCTCGCCGGGGAAACGCTTCTGCGCCATTCTGTAGGAATAATTACCTGTTTTGCGGATTTTGTCAGTTCAGGGGTGGTCGCGGCCCTGGCCGGGAAGCTGCCCTTCCCTATTGCGGGAACTACCACCATAGCGGCGGCGGTAAACGGCTTTCAAGGGGAGATTATCCTCATTCTGACGGTATTCACGAGCGATGACGTTGAATTTGTCGTGGGAGCGACCGGCGCTATTACGGCGGAGGATGAAGCGCCCCTCAAGGCCGCCTGGGAAGCGGCGACCGCCGGAAAGACGGGGAAGCCCGGTTTAATGCTAAGTTTTGCGCCGCTGCTCGTGAATATAGCGGCGGATTTTTATGCCGACGCCTGGAGCCGTATCACCGGAAACGTACCTAATTTCGGTACTCTGGCGGTGGATCATAACCAGGATTACCATGAATCTCAAACCATTCTCGGAAAAGAGGCTTTCCGGGACCGGTATATATTCGTTCTTTTTTATGGAAACGCAGCGCCTGAATTCTTTGTAGGCGGCTTATCCGAAGAAAAAGCCTTCAGGGAAAAGGGGGTGGTTACCGCTTCTCACGGAAACCTGCTTAAAGAGGTCAACGGCGTTCCTGTAGCGGATTACCTTGCCTCCCTGGGGCTCGAAAAGGACAAGAACGGGGACCTCAAGGGGATCAATTCATTCCCCTTCATTCTGAATTACAATGACGGGACGCCCCCGGTTATCAGGGTAATGTTTGCCATTACTCCGGACGGGATGGCGGTTTGCGGGGGGAAAATTCCCACAGGGGCGACCCTTATGGTGGGGGTCATCAACAGCGAAGAAGTCCTTACTATTTCTTCAGCGCTGCTTAAAAAGGCGAAAGAACGGGCCCGCGCGGAAGGGACCAGCCTCCTCATTTTCTCCTGCGTGGGGCGTTATTTTGCTCAGGGACTTAACACCGCTGCCGAGATGGATAAAGTCCAGGAAATACTGGGGGACACCCCTTTTCATCTCAGCTATTCCGGTACGGAATTATGTCCGGTAACCGGGAAAGATGGAAAAACAGCCAACCGCAGTCATAACGATACTATTATTATTTGCGTGTTGAAATAATACGCGGGAACGGCCATGGAAAACAACGAAGAAACGTTGGCTGCGGAATTAAAAAAGGCGCGCCTTACCATTAAAAAGCTCGAACGCGAGCTGAAACTGGCCAATACAGCGATAGAACGCAATAAAACATCCGCAGAGGCAAAGGATAAATTAAGCAAAATTATCGAAGAAAAAAAATCCGAGCTTGAAATGTATATGAATCTGCTTCTTGAGAATTGCCCCGACATCATCATGCTTTTCAACAAAGACGGCAGAATCGCGTATTGTACCGAGGCGTTTCTCAAGATAGCGGGAATCGCCGGATTCGGCATGATAGCAGATAAGCATTACCGGGATATTCTGTGGAAATTTGGGGGTCAGAACCTACAGGATCAGGATAAGGCGATATATGAGCAGATTAAGAGAACCGGTAAATTCGCCCCCATAACCCTGCATCAAACCATAGACTTCAGCGGACGGGGAAATCCCAGGGATTACACCATACAGGTGAGCCCGATGGAGGATGAACAGGGAAACAACCGGGGAGCAATGATCCTGTTTTACGATGTTACCGAACTTCTTGCGGCGCGAAGGGACGCCGAAAAGGCCAATAAAGCCAAATCCGACTTCCTTGCTACGGTATCCCACGAAATCCGTACCCCCATGAACGCCATCATCGGCATTGCGGCTATACTGGAACACACGGAACTTACGGAAGAACAACGGAACTATCTCAAAAAAATCCAAAATTCGTCCAGCATACTCTTGGGGCTCATCAATGATGTTCTTGATTTTTCCAAAATTGAAGCGGGAAAGCTGGAGATTGTCAACGAATATTTTAGTTTGAACCGCCTTCTTGAGCATCTGCGGGAAATTTTCGAACTCCTTTTCCCGGAAAAAGACCTGGAGTTTCGCTGCGCCTTTTCCAGCGGCCTTCCTGAGGTGGTGTACGGCGATGAAAAACGCATTGGCCAAATCATCACCAATCTTCTCAACAACTCCTACAAATATACCCGTCAGGGAGGAGCGGTCTTGCGGGTTGACGCGGCGCCCGCCGGGGAAGAGCCGGGAGAGGCCGGCGCGTCGTCGGATACCGCAGTGCTTAGGTTTACCGTGGAAGACACGGGCATAGGCATCAAAGAGGAAGCCCTGCCCCGGCTCTTTTCGGCCTTTGAACAGCTTGACCAGGTACGGAATAAGCGGGTGCAGGGAACGGGCTTGGGGCTGACAATCACGAAACGTCTGTGCGACCTCATGAACGGCTCCATCACCGTTAGCAGCGTCTACAACTCCGGGTCTGTTTTTACCGTTACGCTCCCCCTTAAAGCAGGAAAGCCGGAAGACCTCCCCGCAGATGAACGGGTTATAACATCCTTTGCCGCCAAGGGAGTCAAGGCGCTTCTGGTGGACGACATCGACATCAACCTGGAAATCGCCGCGTTCATGCTGAATTCCTTTGGGATCAATCCCGATACGGCAAAAAGCGGTTCAGAATCCATAGAAAAAGCGAAAAGCACGGAATACGACATCATCTTCATGGACCACATGATGCCCGAAATGGACGGCGTAGAAGCGGTCAAGCTCATCCGTTCCGAGGGCGCGTATAATGCGGGAACGCCTATTATCGCGCTCACGGCCAACGCGGTTTCCGGCGCGCGGGAAATGTTCCTGCAAAACAGCTTCAACGATCTCCTTTCCAAGCCCCTGGAGATTACGGCCCTGGCGGAAATTCTTCTCCGCTGGCTGCCGGAAGAATTGATACGCAGAAACATATCCGCCGCGGACAGGCCCTAATCATAAAATAAGCACACTATATAGACCGTCTCCGCTCCGCCCGCCTTGAGGCTTTCCGCACAGGCGTCCAGGGTAGAACCGGTGGTTATCACATCGTCAAAGAGCACGACCCGGCGGGGTATGTCTTTGACGCGCATAATCCGGCCTTTCAGGTTGCGCTTCCGGTCTTCCCGGTTAAGATCTTTTTGAGTTCCCGATGAAAGCCGTTTGAGACAGCGGCATACCGGAAGGTACGGCGTATCCCCAAGGCCGGATAGGAAAGCCGAATTTGAAGGAAGCGCGGCCCCATGCGGACGCCGCCGGGCACAATTTTGCCGGTACAGCCTATCCAAGCGTCCTGCGAGATAGTCCGCTTGATCCCAGCCGGTTTTCCATATCTTCCCCGGACGGGGAGGCACCGGCACCCAGGAGAAAGAAGCCGGATCCTGGGGAAGCAACAGGGGAAGCGCTTCAAGCATCCGCCGGGCGAAGAAATTCCCTAGGGAACGGGAATTGCCGAATTTGTAGGCTTTCAGGAGTTCCCGGTATTTTCCAGCGTAGGGGTAGAGTACAAAGCCGCCGTCAAAATGAAAGGGCGCTCTTTTCCGGCACGAGAGGCACCGCCCCTGTTCCGAGATACGGGGCCTGCCGCAGGAAGAACACCGCGGCTGCCGGTCTACCGGCAACAGGTCCCGGCACGAACGACAGAGGCCGTACCAGGCTTCTTCCCCCGTCAAAAGGGTTTGGCCGCAAAGGGCGCAGCCGCCGGGGAAAAGACATTCCCGCATAAAAGCAAATGTTTGAGAAATTGGGCGCATACATCATACTATGAACCCAAAACACGTCCTGCTTCACCGGCACCGCATACCGCCGCGTTGCGATTTCTCTAAGGACGATACAAGGTTCCAGCCCGCCCAGGCTCCTGAGAATCCGCCTGCGGCCCCCTCCCGCGTCCGTTGAAACGCCGCGCGCCACGCAACAGGCTGTTAGCCGGGCGGTTCAGCCCCGGATGTCTACTAAAGAAGCGACGCCGTCGTCCGAATAAACCGGACGGGCGGATATATAGGGATTTTTCTTTAAGATTTTGATTTCCTGTCGAATTTCGCTCATCCGACTGGCCAGGAGCGCCTTGTTGCACTCAATCCGGGCGGCAGCCTCACTCTTCAAGCCTTCCAGGGCGGCCTTCAAACCCGTAACTTCGGAAACCGGCGCGCCGCCGTCCGCGTTATGAGCGGCGGCGTTTCCGGGGCAGACGCTCCGGTACATAGCCTCCAGCGGGTCAATAACCTTTTGAATTGCATAAATATCTTTCAGGATAGTTTCTTCCAT
>JAIRSS010000116.1 GCA_031255315.1 Spirochaetaceae bacterium | reverse complement strand
TAATATACGGAAGTACGGCTGATCCAGGGCCGAATCGAACGGCCGACCTGCCGCTTAGGAGGCGGCCGCTCTATCCCCTGAGCTACTGGACCTTACCCTGTTTATACTCCGCCGCGTTCTTGTATGTCAATATTCTCCTCTACCGTGACGGCGGTTCTCAGTATGGAAAAAGTCCAAAAATAACGATGCGATTGTGTTTATCTTAACCATTGTCTTCTGAGCCTGTTCCAAAACTGAAGTTTTAGAACAGGCTCAGAAGATTGTCTTCCCGCAAGGAATCTTCCTAAAGCCGCCGGCAGAACCGGCGGCTTATTACTCGGATTGGCGAACCTCGCCATATACAGCCGGAGCGTTAAACCGTCTATGAGCTTGTTTTCTTACGATAAAACGTGCCCTCCATAGGAAGCCGGGTGCGGAATTTCCCGTCCCGCCGGTAATACGCGCCGGTAATGGCGGGGGTTACCGGGATGGTGGCGAGTTCTCCTACCCCCTTGATGCCCCGGGCAAGCTCGCCGGGTTTTTGGGGTTTTACAAAGATGATCTCCATATCCGGCGCTTGATCGGCCCGGAGCAACCCAAGGGTGCCATATTTGGCTTTGGGATAGCCTCCTTCCAGGGGGAAATCCTCGGTAAGGGCATACCCCATACCCATGAGCAACCCCCCTTCGATCTGACCTTCCGCGGCGGGAGGATTCACCACCGTGCCTATGTCATACGCGGTAATAATCTTTTCCACCCGGCCGTCGTCGGCAAGGATGGCCAAGGTAGCGGCATACCCGTAGGCGACGTGGCTCACCGGGTGGGGTTTGTCGCTCCCCATAGGATCGGTAACCGACGAATATTCGCCGTAGTATTCCTGTCCTTCCAGACGGGCCAGATCGCCGCCTGCTTCGTCCAGAGCGGCCTTGAGGTTTAACGCCGCCCGGCGGGTCGCCTCTCCGGTAAACACCGACTGCCGAGACGCGGTAGTGGTCCCCGAGTTAGGGGTGCGTTTTGTATCGGGCGGTTCGGCGATAAGGATTTCCGGCGGAAGCCCCAGAGTATCGCAGACGATTTGGGTAGTAACCGTGGCAAGGCCCTGGCCTATACAGGCGGCGCTGGTGCGGATGTGTATCAGCCCCTGTTCCACCGAGAGGATGCAGCGGCCCGTGTCCGGCAATCCAACGCCTATCCCCGAATTCTTCAAGGCGCAGGCAATACCCACTACCTTTCCCTCCGCTATGGCCGCTTCATAATAGGGCTTTACCGCCAAAAGACAGGCTTCCAGTTCCACATCATCTTCGGCCAACTGCCCGTTAGGAAGAGACTGGCCCGGACGGATGGCGTTGCGGTACCGTATCTCCCAGGGACTGATACCCACCAATTCAGCCAAACGGTTAAGGTTGTTTTCAGTGGCAAAACAGCTTTGACACACCCCAAAACCCCGGAACGCCCCTCCCGGAGGATTATTCGTATACACCGCCTTCCCGTCAATATCGATCACCTGATAATTATAGGGCCCCGCCGCGTGGGTACAGGCCCGCTGGAGTACCGGCCCCCCCAGGCTGGCGTACGCGCCGGTATCGGAGACCAGGGTCGCCTTCATCGCGGTGAGTTTGCCGTTCTCATCACAGCCGGTGGTAAACTCCATCTCCATGGCGTGCCGTTTGGGGTGGAGGTTGATGCTTTCCTGCCGGGTAAGAAGTACCTTTACCGGCTTTTTCAGCACCCACGCCGCAAGGCAGGCATGATGCTGTACGCTCATATCCTCCTTGCCGCCGAACCCGCCGCCCACAAACTGACCCTTTACATGGATTTTTTCCGAGGGTATCCCCAGCATACGGGAACATTCCCGCTGTTCATCGTAAATGCTCTGCCCCGCGGAATAGAGTGTGAGCCACGGCAGACCATCATCACCTTCCACAATAGTGCTTTGCGATGTTCCGCCATGCCCGTCGCTCACCGGAGGACCAGGGACAATAGAGGCCAGAAGTTTCTCGGCGGGCACGGTACACAAGGCGCCGGCGGGCATGGCGATGGCGCATTCGGGTTCCATGAAGGCGTGTTCCGTGAAGGGTACGGAATAATGATTTGTTACCATATATTTCGAGTTTGCCAACACTTCGTCCGCGTTCCCCCGAACCAGATGTTCGTGGGAGA
The DNA here is from genome assembly GCA_031255315.1 of Spirochaetaceae bacterium. The sequence goes on along the minus strand of JAIRSS010000116.1, from coordinate 1,006 downwards.
GGATGTTGTTTTCTTTCGCGTGAATGAGGGGCGCTCCAGGGGCCATCGCCTCCGCCGGACTGGTTAGCGGCGTCAGAACCTCGTACTCAACCTGAATTAGGGACTTTACCTTGTCAAGGCTTTCTTTGGTGCGGGAAACCGCTATGGCGACAGCGTCGCCGATGAAACGGGTGATCCCCCCTTCGGCAATCATCACGTCGTAATCGGAAAGAAACGCAAGGTGGCCTATCTTGATGTTTCCAGGTACATCCTTCGCTGTAAGAACCGCCAAACAGTCAGGATGGGCCTGAGCTTGAGAGGCGTCTATTTTGAGGACCTTTGCCCGGGGATGGGCGGAACGCAACGCCGAAGCGTAAACCATCCCCTCAAAGGAAAGATCATCCACATATTTTCCCGTACCCAGGGTTTTGGCCGCCGCGTCCACTCGGTGCATACATTCCCCCAAAACGCCGGAAAACTGCCTGGCGGGAACCTCCGAGTTTTCCCGAAAAATCCGGGCGGCTGTTTTAATAGCCCTAACGATCTTAACATACCCGGTACAGCGGCAGATGTTGGAACGTATGGCCTTGCGGATATCCGCCTCAGTTGGATCAATCTTACTGTCAAGCAGGCCCTTAGCGCTCATGACCATACCGGGAATACAGAAGCCGCACTGAACCGCCCCCGTCTCGGCAAAGGCAAAAACATAGACCGCTTTCTCCCGTTCGCTCAAGCCTTCTATAGTAACAACCTTCTTGCCCTCGATCCGTTTCAAAGGAGTAACGCAAGCGCGGACCGTTTTACCGTCCACCAGCACCGTACAGGCCCCGCACGCTCCAGAGCCGCACCCGTTCTTCGCCGCCGTAAGCCCCAGGTCTTCCCGGAGGAAGTCGAGGAGTTTCCTATCCGCCCTGCCGCTGGCAGGCGCCCCGTTTACCGTAAATACTGCCCATTCAGGGACTTTTGGTTGGTCGTTCATAATAATTTAGTTCATTGTATTGCTGAAATTTTATTCAGTCAAGAAAAA
>JAIRSS010000074.1 GCA_031255315.1 Spirochaetaceae bacterium | reverse complement strand
GTTTTGGAGCAGTCTCAGCTGTTATCCGGCAACGCCTTCATTTTCGCTTTCAATTCCAGAAGCATACGATCTGCGGAGGCGTCTGATTTTTCCAGTTCCGCAAAACGCTTTTCCAGGCTGGCGTCAGCGGATACATCCTCCAATTCCTTGGCCGCTTCAGCCTCCGCTTCCATCTGGTCAACTTTTTTAGCCATCCGGTCAAAGGCATCAAACGCCGTCCGGTTGCCGGATACGCTGGAAATAGTAGACTGTATCTTCTGCTGGGCTTCCGCCCGTTTTGCCCGGGCGATAAGAAGATTCTTTTTTCTTTGGGCCTCTTCTATTTTATTCTGCAGCTCCCGCAACGCTTCCTTTAGCTTTCCCACAGAAGTTTTCTGTGCTTCCCATTGTTTACGGTATTCCGCCGCGTTGTTGCTGTATTCCTGTTTGCGGAGGAGGGCCTCCCTAGCCAGGTCGTCCTTGCCGGCTTGTACCGCCAGCATAGCCTTCCGCTCCCATTCCTGAGCTTGATTCTCCTGATTTTGCAGTTCCCGCTCCAGTTTCTTCTCATCCGCAATGGCCAGGGCGACCGCTTTCTTGGATTCAATCAATTGCTCATTCATATCAATAAGCAGTTGATTGAGCATCTTTTCGGGTTTTTCCGCCTTGTTGATCAAATCATTCACGTTTGAAGAAATGAGAGTTTTTAATCGTGAAAAAATACCCATATTCCTGACCTCCCGCGTATATCCGGTATAACCGGCGACTATTCGTGCGCCGCTTCTTGTCGATACTGCGACAAAATAGGATAATGTTGAACCAGGGCTAAACTGAAGGCATCCAGGGTCGACCTAAATTCTCCGTAATCCATGGTTTCATAATCCTGCGTATTAATCAAAACTATTTTTTCGTCTTCCAGAGCATACGCGCCGTGCAGCACATCGTTGGCGTTCAATTCCAACAATTTGGTGAACAACTCCAGCCGGTTCGTCTTAGGAGCATCCATCACCACCACCCGGAAAACAACCAGCGGATCCTCATACATAACGGCTATACCCGCCAAGTTATGCTCCGGATCATCAATCAGCCAGAGATATGGACTAATTTCCTGGTAAGCAAGCATCAAATCAATAAGATAGTGCTCTATTTTGTTCTTTTCCATAAATTCCCTCTCTTGAATGCACTGCCCAAAAGCCGATTACCCCAAGAATACCTGCCCGGAAGTATCTAATGCCAGAATGGCTTTACACTGTGAACAACGAAACCGGCCTGGTTTTATCGCTTTAAGTTTTTTGGAACAGATAGGGCAGTCGAAAACTTTGGGAAATATGTCGGATTCGGACGCCGCCCCCTCCTCACGGAAGTAATCCAACGCTTCCTCCAACGTCTTCTGGATATTAAAAAACTGGGAAAACCCTAACAGATGAAATACTTCAAATACTTTAGGCTGAATTTCCAGCAATATCACGTCCCCGCCCCGGGGTTTAACCGATTTTAAGAACACGGTAAAAGAACCAATGCCGGTGGAGGATACATAGTTAAGCCCCTCGCACTGGAATATCAACCGGTTATACCCACGCTCAATGATTCTGGTAATACGTTTTTGAAAAATATTTGAATTGTAGGTGTCAATATACCCCGCTAGATAAAGAATCAAACATTTATCTATTCCTTCCACGGTATTCAGCGTTATTTTGAGGCTGTCATCTACATCATCATCAAAATTCGGAATTATATCATTGTTAGTCATACCTCTCCCTTTTCATGCCATCCGCTGTCGTGTTAGGGCAAAACCCCGCAAACTCCCCTGTTGCCAGACAACTCATTCTGTCCCAAACCTAATTGGCAGCGGCGCTGATGTACACGGTTTTAAGCCGGTTCTTATCGTTTCTCAGGCTTTTAGCCGTACGAAACTACGAATTTCACGGCTGCTTTCCAAAACCGGCGTTTTGGGAAAGCCTCACTCTATTATTATAAATTCCCCCCTGTTTGTCAAACCTTTTGCGGTTAATCAGGGAAAACCGGGACCCGTACAACCCGCCATCGTCTTACGTATGATGTATTACCGTATCCGGCAGTTTATCGGCGGGTCCGCCGTTTGGCGGCTTAACCGGGGTTTCCGGCTGGAGACGGACCTGGTACGTTGGAGCCGTAAGGTCTATGCCCGCAGCCTTGAACCCGTCTTGCAGGTTCTGGTAAAGCTCCGCGTAGATGGCGGGAACCCGGCACACTTCTTTAGTGTAGGCGTTGATCTGATACCGTGCGTAGAAATCATCCAGGGCGGTCTGAAGGACAAAGGGCTTAGGGGTTTCCAGTACATGGGCCGTCTTCAAAGCGGCGGTAATGAGTATATCGTGAACCGTGGTCCAGGGAACCGCATAGCCCATCGTAACATCCGCATGCAGGATCAGCCCGTCCTTGTTTTCATCTGAAGAGGTGTTGTAATTGATGATGCTGGAACTCAAAACCATTATATTGGGAAACGTAACGTACTCGTTCTTATGGGTTCTGAGGCGGACCACCATCAGCGTTTTTTCTACGACAAACCCCGTCGTCCCCTGAAGCTGAATCCTGTCGCCCAGCTTGAAGGGCCGCATATAGGTGATCACCAGCCCGGCGATCAGATTCCCAATGGCCGAGCTTGATCCCAGGGAAAACAAAACCCCCATAAAAACCGTAACGCCCTGGAAAACAGGGGACCCCGAACCCGGCAGGTAGGGAAATATCGTCACCAGGGTAAACGCATACGCCAGAACCCGCAGAATATTGAACGTCGGCTGCGCCCAGTCCGCGTAAAATCCCGGTACAACCAGCCTTCCCCGTTCAATTTGCGTGGCGAAGAATTTCAAAGCCCGGATAATGTAACGGGCTATCACGAGAATGATGACAATGGTGATAAGGCTTGGGATGTACTTAACCGTTCCGATGATGATATTTTTTAAAGGATTGAGGATATAGCCCAAAAGGGAGGAAGCCAGATTCCTCGTTGCGGGGAAAAGGCCGAACACCATGGGGATGGTAATGAAAAGCTGGAAGGCGGTAACGATATACTTCGCTATCTTCAATCCAAACAGCAGGACGTTGACCATCTGTTTCGTGGTTAAAATACGCAGGGTTTTAATGGTCAGGGGTTTGAATTTGCGCCCTCCCCAGGCGGCCAGCTTTATTTTGAAACGGTCAAAGAACCGCCAGACAAGCCAGATCAACAGTATCTGGACGGCGATTATGCACAGGGCAATGCCAATCCGTTTGCTATAATCCAGTATCACCGCCGGGTTTATGGACAGGCGCTCCACAAGGAGGCTCAGGGTGGAGTCTTCCGCGTCTGTCAACATCTCCGCCACGGTTTCGCCCGCAACACCCCTACCGCCGCCCGCCGCGCCGGACCGCGGTTCTTCGGAAACCAGCGCGGGGACCCCCGGGGCCGCGGTGTCCGCAGACCCGGGGGCGGCACTGCCGGTAATCCCGGCGGCGTCGTCCGCCGGAAGAGGAACCGGAAAGAACAGGCCGCCGGTAAGGAGCGCCAGAACCATTATAACGCTCAGGGATCCCAAAAAACGATTCATACAACCTCCTGTGCTTACCCGCCGCCTTCGACGCTTCAGCCGTAACGCCGCCCGCACCCGCGAAGCGCGCCCTGCCGGGAATCAACAACCTCGCCCTAAAGCTCCCCCGCGAACTGGTGAGCGGGCTCTTGGGTATGAAACCCTTCGCTACGAATCAAACGCAGCTGACAATTGCCGTTTCCAAAGCCTCAAGGCTGGGCTTAATTACCGCCAAAGGAAGCGCTTTTTCCCGGAGCAGGGACAAACGCCGGGGTATCTCGACGGTCTGGCCGGTGGCCTGCATCACCGTGGCCGCTTTCTTTGCGGGATGGCCTGTGGCGACGATGATCACATGACTGCCGGGCTCAAACGAGGAAGAAACCCGTTCAGCCGCCGCATACGCTACCGCAGCATGGGGATCAATGATAATGCCATAACGCTTCCAAAAGCGTTCCATAGCCCGTAAGGTTTCGTTGTTGTCTACGGAAGCGGGAAAAACCATGTTCCGCATAACCGCCGGCGCTTCAGCGTAAAACGCGGCAAGCCGCTCATAATTTGAAGGACGGCTCACATCCAGAGCGGGGGAATTCGTGGCTTTTACCGGACGGGGGGTAAACTGCCGCCCCTTGATAAAATCGCCGCATGAGTTGTTGGCGTTCATTGCGGCGATAAAGCCGTTCACGGGCATTCCGAACTTCCAGGCGTACAACCCGGCAATCAGGTTGCCGAAGTTCCCTGACGGGACGCTGAACAGCAGCTCGCCGTTCAAATACTTCTTTACTTTGATAAAAGCGTAGAGGAAATAAAACGCTTGAGGCAAAAGACGCCCAGGATTGATGGCATTGGCGCTGGTAATGCCGTACCGTTCAGCATAGGGGCGATCCTGGATGATTTTGTTAACCAGCCGCTGGCAGTCATCAAAAGAGCCCTCTATCTGAATGGGGATGACAACGCCGCCGTTGGGAACATACGAGGAGGGATCGAGCCCCTGAATAACGCCGGAAGGGTAGAGTATCACCGAAGTGATATTGTGCCGGCTGCGAAAGGCGTTGGCGATGCTCGCCCCCGTCTCCCCCCGTGTGGCGGAAACGATCATGACCGGACCGTTATTCTTAATGAGTTCTTCCATAACCGCCGCAAGGAAGGCGATGCCGAAATCCTTAAAGACCCCGGTGGGGCCGTTGTAGAGCGTCAAAAGAGAGAACCGTTCGTCAAGCCGCTGCAATTCGGGCTCAAAATTAAAGGCGCTCTCCGCAACACGGGAGGCGGCGAAAGGATTCAGTTCGTCCTGGAGCAAGCCGGAGGCAAGCGTCGCCGCCATTTCGGGATACCCCGTTTCGGGGCCCATATAGAGAACATATTGCCGCATATCCTCGACAAAGGCGGGTACAAAAAGCCCCCCGTCCGGAGGCAGGCA
>JAIRSS010000063.1 GCA_031255315.1 Spirochaetaceae bacterium | reverse complement strand
TTACCCGCTACGGGCCTTCCGGGAACATGGCGGATGTGAACATACGGGGCTTTGACACCGAGCGGACGGCGGTGCTGATAGACGGAATTCCCGTTAATTCCGTCCGCTCCGGGGAATTCGATTTTAACCGTATTGACCTCAATTCAATAGAACGAATCGAAGTCATCTACGGCGGTTCGGATACCAAATACAATGTATCGGGCGCTCTGGGCGGGGTGATCAACATCGTTACGGTAAAAAAGCAGCAGCCCGGCTGGGTTTTCGGCGGCGGCGTATCCAACACCTCCGCGCTGCCGGGCCGCTATACCAAACAATACGGCGGCGTGGGAACCCCCCAGTGGCAGGACCTGGCGGACGCGCAAAAGGCGTATGTTTTCGGCGCGTACGGGGCGGAACCGTATTCATTCAGGATGAATCTTTTCGGTTCCCGTGGGGGAAATCACTATCTCTACCAGGACTACTACGGGTACGCCCGGCGCAAAGAAGGGAACGAGTTATGGGACGGCGGCGCGTCCGCTTCGCTCCTGCGTACATTTTCCGATCTTTCAACCCTGATCGTAACCGGAGACGCCTACTACGGAGCCGCCAATATTCCCGCATCGGGCTATACCGCCGAACACGGGGACCAAAAAACCTTTTCCACCCGGCAGAATATCATGCTGGATATGCCGCGGGCCGTCCACGATGATTTTTCTATGGAGTTTAGCCTGGGGCATACCTGGGAAACGCTGGAGTACGATCCCGGCCTTGACCCCTCCCGCCACCGGGAAAACGGCCTCACCCTGATAAACCGCTGGAGTTGGTATCCGGCAGCGGAACTTACCCTCCGGTTCGGCGGGGATTACCGCTTTATACGCCTTGACTCAACGAATGACGGCGTTCATAACGGGCACCGGGGGGGGCTGTATCTGAGCGCCGACTACGCGCCGGGCAGGAAAGTCCTCCTTATCGCGTCGATGAAAGGGGTGTATGACGGCGGCGGCATCATTCCGGTTCCCAAACTGGGGATTGCCTGGAACATCGGGGAGGCCCTCACCATAAAGAACAACTATTTTAGAAGTTTCAAATTCCCCGATTTCGACGACCTCTATTGGGTTCAACCGGGGTTTATGGGCAACCCGGACCTGAAACCCGAAGACGGCTGGGGCGCGGACCTTTCGGCGGAATGGACGCGGGGGGATCTGCTTACCCTCAGCTCTTCCTTCTATGGGGAATGGACCACGGATTCTATTCACTGGAACAACGCCTCCGGGTTCTGGAGGCCGGAGAACATCAGCCGCGCCGCGTTTTTGGGCTGGGACAACCGGCTGAACATAAGCCTCCCCATTGCCCCGTTCTTTCTGGAAAAGCCGGTTGTTTCCCTTTCGTGGCAATTTCAAATGAGCTGGCTCCTGAGCGGGGCCGCGCGGCCCGCCGGCAATCTGCGTATCCCGTATATGCCCATGCACATCCTGGGATTTTCCCTGGAACTCCCCTGGAAAACCGGCGGGGCTCATCAGGGGTCCCTGATTCTCTCCGGACGGTTTGAAAGCTCCCGTTTTGCCGACCCGGGAAACCGTATCAAACTGGACCCCTATTTTCTTCTTCATATAACGGTGAACCAGGAGATTAGCAAAAACATCGCCATCTTCGGAAGCCTGCGGAACGTCCTGAACACCCGGTATGTTTCGGTCGCCGAGTATCCCATGCCGGGATTTACCGGCACGGTAGGGGTACGGATGAATATTGCGGTCCCCCGCGTCGGAGGAAGCGGCGGGGCGCGTGTGAAAGGAGCAGCGTATGAATCTGCAAATCCTCAGTAATAAAGTCCGCCTCCTGGCGGCGGTACTGCTGGCGGGGCTTATTGCCGGGGCCGCCGCCCTCAGCGCCTGCGGACGGGAAAAAGAGGCCCCCAGCGGCGGGGAGCCGTCCCTGGTTGACCCAACCGGCAGCCGCGCTCCGGTTCCCGCGAAATTGGAACGGATCGTGTCCGCTGCCCCATCGAACACGGAGATAATCGCGGCCCTGGGATTCGCGGACAAACTCATCGCCATAGACACGTATTCCGCCTCTGTGGAGGGGATTTCCGGAACGCCGGTTCTCATCGACTTCGCCTATCCTGACGGAGAGGTCATTCTGGGCCTTGAGCCGGACATTGTGTTCGCCGCCGGACACAGCCGGACGGTTGGCGGGGCCGATCCCTTTACCCTGGTCCGGGAAACGGGAATCACCGTGGTCTATATCCCCACCAGCGTCAGCATAGCCGATATTTACCGGGACATCCGGTTCATCGCGGAAGCCCTGGGAGTCCCTGAACGGGGGGAGCGCCTGGCCGCGGAGATGCGGGGGCAGATAGCCGGAATTGCCGAAACCGGGGCGGCGATCCCGGACAAGCGCTCGGTCTATTTCGAGATTTCCCCCTTCCCCGGGATGGTGTCCTTTGGGCGGGAAACCTACTTAAACGAGATGATTACTCTTATCGGGGCGGTGAATATCTTCGCCGGTGAAACCGGCTGGTTTTCCCCTTCCCCGGAGGCGATCCTCGAAAGGAACCCCGATGTGATTCTTGCCATGTCTGATTCGGCGAATGGTCCATCGGAATATCCGCCGGACGCTCTTCTTGAAGAAATACGGGGCAGGCCCGGCTTTGAGACGCTGAACGCGGTAAAAACCGGGCGGGTATACGTGATCGACGCCGACTCTGCGTCCCGTCCTTCCCATCATATCGTTGCGGCCTTGAAACAAATGGCCCGGGCGGTATACCCGGACCGGTTTCCGGCGTTTTAGGAGGGCGGCGGCTTGCCGTCTCCGCGGGTAAGGGCTATTATATCAACCTGAAGAGAACGCAATCAGGTTGAACGCGCTATGATGAATAGAGATTTTTACGATGAAGAAGCCGGCTGATTTTCAACAAACAGCGCAAGACGCACTCAGAACGTATCTTCGTGTTACAGCCGCCCACCCCGGCGGCGAGGAAATCCAATACCGCACGCCGCTTGAAAATTTAATCAATTCCATAAAACTCCCCTATAGAAATTTTTCGATACTCCAGGAAGACCGGCACAGCGGCATAGAGATCGCCGGAACCCCTGATTTTTTTGTGTATGAAGACGACCATACCCTGTTGAAACGGCTGGTTGGCTTTATCGAGTGTAAAAAACCCGCGTACCGGCTTGAAAAACTGATAGAAAGCGATCAAATTAAAAAATATTCCCGGGCATGTGAAAATATAATACTTACCAATTACCGCCGGTTTATTCTCCTTCAACAAAGCCGGATAATAAAAGACATACGCCTTTCCGCCGGTCTGCCGGACGTATTGGATTTTCAAAATCTGTTTCTTGAATTCTTTCAATATGAATATCCGTATATTACCGGCAAAAAGATGCTTGCGAAAACGCTTGCGGCCCAAAGTTTTTATTATTCCGCCGCGCTGCGGGACTTTATCGCGGACCCGGAAAACAGGGAAGACAGTTTTTGCATCAAGTTTAACGGCCTCTTCGGAGAATACCAGAAATCAATAAATTATCATTATGAACTGCCTGATTTTTGCGATATTTATTCCCAATCCCTTGTGTACGGCCTTATGCTCGCCCGGCTTGATACGGGGAAAAATCTTGACGAACACGACCTTGAGTATCTGCGGGCAATACCCGGCGATTATACGCTGCTCATAGAGTTTTTGTCCCAGGCGTATGAAAGCCGCAGCCTGCCCCCGCCGGTAAAACTGGCCTTAATAAGCATCGGGAAAAATATAAACCGTATCAACCTAGAAGCCATACATCAGGAATTCGCCAAAACAGACGGCGGCAAGCACAGCATAGCGGTCTATTTGTACGAGGATTTTCTATCCCACTATGACAAGCTCCGGGGAACCGAAAACAGAAAAGAAGGCGGCGTGTATTATACGCCCCATGAAGCAGCCGGTTTTATTGTCCGTTCCGTTAATGATATTTTGATGGGTAAATTCAATCTTGCGGCGGGCTTTGCATCGGTAAATGTCAAAACGCTGGATTTTGCCTGCGGCACCGGGACCTTCCTTCACAGCGTTATGGAAATACTGCTGTCCCATGGCATGGACGATCTTGCCGTGGAGCTGGTGAAAGGGAAAATTATGAATGACGTTTACGGGTTTGAAATTAATTTTACGCCCTATATTATATCCCATACGCTGCTGACCCGGTTCCTTGCCGGCAGGGGCGTCCTCTTTGAAAAGAATGAGCGCCTGGGGGTGTATTTGACCAATACCCTGGATATAAGCCAGCACTCTATCAGCGCATTGCTGCCCCGCTTAAAGCGGGAACATGACAAGTCTATGGCGATAAAATCAACCGAAGATATTTTGGCAATCATCGGGAACCCTCCGTATTTTGGAGGCCGGAGCAAGGCGAACAGCGATATTATAGACGGGAAGACCGGGGACTATAAAAAAAATCTTGACGGAGAGACGAACCTCCAGCCCCTTGACGATCTGTATATAAAATTTATCCGCTTTGCCGAATGGAAAATCGAAAAAAACGGTGAAGGCGTTGTCGGCATAATAACCAACAACAGCTTTCTTGACGGCCTTATTCACCGGCAGATGCGGAAGTATCTTTATGAAACCTTCGATGAATTGTATATTTTGAATTTGCACGGCAATACGCAGAAACGGGAAGGCGATAAAAACATTTTCGATATATTGATCGGCGTGTGTATAATCTTTTTTATCAAATA
>JAIRSS010000228.1 GCA_031255315.1 Spirochaetaceae bacterium | reverse complement strand
AACGCCGTCCCCAGCGGTCCATAATCCCAGGCGCCATTCTGACCGCCGTAAATCTCGGAAGACTGAAAAACAAAGCCACGCCGCTTGGCAAGGGACGTGATCTTCTCCATGGTTGCGGGTCCCTGATATTCGGGTAACGATTCGGACATGATAGCTCCTCAATTTGATAATGCTCCGGCACACAGCGCCGCCGGCAACGGACTGCGTCGGACATGATGATACTATATAGCAAAAAAGAACGAATGGCGAGAGGGGAGCCCTGCCGCCCAGGATAAACCCATAGCAATTCCTCGGAAACCAGCAAGATGATATACTCTCGCAAGAGAGGGAATACAGCCGGAAAAAGCACCAATCTATCGTGGGTATCCGTGGCGGCCATCCGCGAAAAGAGTTATGACCCATGGAGACACGGTATATGCAACCGGACAAGTCCATCGGGGAAGCACCAGTGATTAAACGCAACGAACGGCATAATTTCGCCGTTTTGCCCAAGAGGTAGTAAATTTTACGGCTCAGGAAGACGGAAAACGCCGATATGGGCTGGCTGGGAAAAGATGGGGTTATAATTAGTGTCATACCCGGTTGATACAATATACATAGAAACATAGGTATACCGATCGCCTGAAATCGTATTGTCAGCCACGTCGTTATTGGCCGTAATATTTTTGGAATCGGCGTATTGACTGCTGTTTAATTCAGCGGTATTAACGAAAGACCGGTCGCCGTCTGGTTTAATGTCAAAGTTTTCACCCTGGGATTCTTTGCCGGTGGTGCGCCAGAGAACATATTCCCTGCCGCCAATCTCCAGGGTTGGCCGCCGCCCGGTTGTCGTCTGCCTAAAATCTATCACGACGCGCTGACCTATGGCTGACCGTGATAATACATCTTTCAGATCCAGCGTTTCTGTATAAAGGGGATAATACTTTTGGTTTGAAATAAGCGTACCAATCTGCGTTGAACCAGAGGTAGTATCGGTCCGGGTATAGGGCAAAAAAGCCGCATAATTTTGATACAACGCAGGGTTAATCTTACTCATATCGCTGGGCAGTATATTGCTGAGTATGGATTCTCCGCTGATATAGATACGGTAGTAAATCGCGAAATGAGTAAACTGTAGGGAGGTAATACTCGGCGGCAACAGTATTGTAGCCTGCACATTCAACTCCCAGGTTATATTACTCTCCTCAACCGGCTCAAGATAGGGATAATCCTCAATACCGCAGGCGCTGAGTAAAAACAAACTCAGCACAATAACAAAATACATCAGGTTTTTTAAGAATTTAATCCCGACAACGCAATGATTCTGCTGTTTGCCAGATTTATCCATATTGTCTCGCCAGGCCATTTCTCAATGAGCGTCCGGTACGCCTCAAGAGCGGTTACCGTATCCTGCCGTTCTTCCCAAAGCCTTCCGATTGCAAACTGCGCCTTGGCCGCCAGAGGGAAGGAGTCCGCATACGACAAAGCTTCGGTGTAATGAGCAATGGCGCCGTCAAGGTTGCCGTTCTCTTCGGCGGCAACCGCCGCGTTGAACAGGGCAACCGGGACCAGGTAGCTCTTGCCCCCTTTTTGGGCCGCCTGTACCCAGGCATTTTCCGCTTCCTGCCAATTCTTCCTGTCTGCATGAATGGACGCCGCGAGCATAAAGGAGCGGGTGCCGGAATAGCCAAAGGCCCCGGCGGCATAGGCGGAAATTTCATCAAGCAATGTTTTCACATCTTCTTCTTTGGAAGGATCGTTGATGTCAAATCTGAGCTCTTCGTACCGGTCAGTATAGGCCTCAACTTTTTTTATTCCCTGGGCTGTCACCCTGTCCCGAATAGACAACCCGGCAACAACGCCGATAAGGAGAATGATACTAACAATCCCGCCTGTAAAAAGCATCTTGCGGTTTTTTTGAATTCCCTCGACAACTAATTCACTGATGCTCAGTTTTTCGGCCTTCTCTTCCGTCTTCGCCATGCCTGTTCTCTCCTTGGTGTTTACTTAAACCTAGTTCTTTTATCAGCCTGGACAGGTATGTCCGCTGTATATCCAACACTTTTGCTGTTTCAGTCTGGTTCCAGTTGTTTTCTTCCAGAACTTTTTGAATAAAATGAGCTTTAAACGCCGTAACGGCGTTTTTCAGATTTCGGCTCCCCTCCCCCGTCTGCACTGAGGAAAATGAATCTGAATTAAGAAAAAGATCCTCCCGGCGTATCCATTCACCATTGCCGATAATACACGCCCGCTCAACGCAGTTTTCCAGTTCCCGCACGTTTCCAGGCCACGAATAGGCCAGCAGGGATTCCATCGCTTCATTGGAAAAGCCCTTGAACTGCTTCTTGTTTTTTTTACAAGCCTGCAAAAAAAAGAAATTAACGAGTTCGGGTATATCTTCCGGACGCTGCCGCAACGGAGGTACATAGAGAAGCAGCACATTTAAACGGTAGTAAAGATCGCTTCTGAATTCCCCCCGCTCCACCATATCTTCTATATCTCTGTTGGTGGCCGCCAGAATTCTGGCATCCACCGTGATGGATTCATCGGAACCGACCTTTTCAAATGTTCTCTCCTGGATAACCCTGAGGAGTTTTGCCTGAATCGGCAGGGGGAGATCCCCTATCTCATCAAGAAACAGCGTACCCCCATCGGCCATCTCAAAGCGCCCGCGTCTGGACTGAACGGCGTCGGTAAAGGCCCCCTTCACATGACCAAAAAGTTCGCTTTCCAAAAGCCCTTCCGGAAGGGCCGCGCAGTTCACCCGGACAAAGGGCTGCGTATTCCTGGCGCTGCGAATATGTACCTGTTCGGCGAAAAGCTCCTTCCCTACCCCGCTCTCCCCCATGATAAGCACCGACGAATCGGTCTTGGCAATCCGATCAATAAGATCAATCATGGATAAAATAGCCGGACTTTTAGCGATAAACGGATGATAACCCGGGCCTGTAAGCCGATCCTGGAACATCTGAACGTCGCCCTGCGGTTTCTCAAAACTTTGAGCGTTCTGAATAGTTATCGCCGCCTGGTTCGCAAAAATCGTAAGCCATTCAAGATCGTCTTGGGTAAAATCTTTGCCGTTCTTCTTATTAAGGAGTTCAATAACCCCTCCGCACCTATCCTTAATCCGCAAGGGAACCGCTAGTATGGTCCGGAAAGAACACCCGGTCTGCTGCTCAATAGACTGTAGACGCCGATTGTCATTTTCCGCGTCATTGATGAGAAGCGCTTTATTGTGCTGGACAACCCACCCAGCTATACCCTCCCCTATTTTGACCGTAGCCTTTTTCGTATCCAGCCCGTCAATCCCCAAGGCGGCCTCAACATAGAGAGCGCGAGTCTTCTCATTAACTAAAAGCAGGATGGAAGACTCGCTTTCGCTCAACCGGGTTGCAGAATCCAGTATCTGGGTCAAAAGCACATGAACATCCACATAATTCGAATTAATACGATTATTAATCTCTACCATAGTATTGAATTTTTGGATGTCAATGGTCGACAGCATACAACGCAGGGTCTTCTAACTCTCGCCTGGACTATCCCTGTCAGGCGCACCCTTTGATTTTAGAAAATCACCAAGGGTAAACGTAGAACCGTCCGATTCTTCCACAGCCATATAACGGGAAATTTCATCCCGCTGAATCTTCTTCTGATAATCCCGAATAGAGAAAGCAACTTTCTGTTTGTCTGCCTGAATCTCCAAAATTACCGCTTTTACTTTGTCGCCTACATGATATTTCTTCAAGGCGTCGTCAGGATTTTCTTCCCGGTTTTCCGGAAGGTTCGATTTATGAACGAGCCCTTCAATACCACCGGGAACCCGCACGAAAAGACCGAAATCAGTAATAGAAGAAACTTCCCCCTCGACCAGCGAGCCGCTCCTGTATGTTGCCGCGAAGTTCCGCCACGGGTCTTCTTCGAGCTGTTTAATACCCAGCCTGATGTTCCGGTCGTTGCGATCCACCCCAATGACGATCACTTCCACCTCCTGGCCGGTGGAAAGCTCGCTGCCGGGGTGTTTGACTTTCTTGGTCCAGGAGATATCATCCCCGTGAAGGAACCCGTCTATGCCTTCTTCCAATTCAATAAAAGCGCCCACATTGGTAAGTTTGGTTACTTTCCTTTTGAGTCTGGTTCCAAGCGGATATTTCTCTTCTATGGCGTCCCACGGATTAACCGAAACCTGCTTAAGCCCCAATGATACCCGGCCAACCGAAAGATCGTAGCCCAGAATCATACACTCGACTTCATCGCCTATAGACAGAACTTCTTCCGGTTTCTGTATCTTCTTCACCCACGAGAATTCTGAGATGTGGGCAAGGCCCTCAATACCTTCTTCAATCTCAATAAAGGCGCCAAATTCAGTCAGTTTCGTTACTCTGCCCTTCACTATGTCGTTGACACGGTACTTATCCTCAAAATGAACCCACGGATCATCAGAAAAATGTTTAAGGGACAGATTTATCCGCTTCTCTACCGGGTCTATGCGGATCACTTTAAGCGAGATCTCCTGGCCTTTCTTTACGAAGTCTTTGGGCCTTGTAACGTGGCCCCAGCTCATATCGTTAATATGCAGGAGTCCGTCAAAACCACCCAGATCTATAAAAGCGCCGAAAGAAGTAAAACTCTTGACAACCCCTCGTACTTCCGACCCGATTATAGTATTTTCGAAGAATTCGGTCCGCTTCCGTTCAATTTCTTCTTCCAACAGTTTCCGGCGGTTTACAACAACATTAACCTTCCCATCGGAATACAACCGTTCCACATAGAACTGAGTCGTAAAATTCAGCAACTTTTCCGGTTTATCAACCTTCTGGGCGTCAGCTTGACTGATAGGCAGAAAGGCGTGAACCCCGACTCCCAGATTAACGTCATACCCTCCCTTGACGAGTTTCTCAACCGTCCCTTCCACCTCAGTGTGATCTTGGAACGCCTGGCGGAGATTCTTCCAAAACAACTTTACATCCGCTTTCTGCTTGGAAACGATTACTTCTCCATACTTGTTTTCTTTGGCGACCAGAATCACCGAAACCATATCCCCGACTTTCGGCGCTTCCGCAAATTCCGTGATAGGGATCTTCCCTTCCGACTTATACCCTACATCAACAAATACCTGATCCGGCGTAATCTGAATAACCTGGCCGGTAATTAACTGACCTTCTTCAAGCTGTTCAAGAGATTTAAGATATTGCTCCTGTAATTGCGTCTGAATGTTTTCTGAAAAATTTTTTACCTCATCCAACGGATTGGTGTCCGATTCCACTTCCATCTGCCCCATGCTTGATCCTTCTATCTGTATTTTCTCTACCAATTTCTCATAAACTTGCTCAATGGTCAAGTCCGATGTATCCAAATACCGTACTCCGGGAGCGATTTTTAAGCTCCCTTCTTCCTTGTTTTTATCTATCCCGTCCCGCTCTTCAATAGCTGTTTGAATTTCCTCAAGGCTGAGGTGGGAAACCCCCTGGTCATACCGCCGCCTGGCCCGCCTGCCCGGAGAAGCGTCCAGGTAAAACCGGTATTCCGCTTCAGGGAAAACCACGGTGGTCATGTCCCGCCCTTCGACTACAACATTGATCCCGTGAGCGGTACGACGTATAAGGCTGTTCACCACATGCCGAATTGCCGTTATTGCCGACAAGGGGGGACTGAGCCGGTCTATTTCGTCGCTATGCAACAGGGGCGTCACTATTTTCCCCTCAAGCAATACATCGTTCCCGCGGTATTCAACAGCCGCCTGTTGTGCATATTTCAGCGCTTTTTCGGGGTCCGCCGGATCTATTCCCTCCCGGAGGCATCCCAGGGTAATGGCCCGGTACAGGTTCCCCGAGTTAACGTAGGTAAACGTCCCATTGGGAAGTTTAAGCCGTTCGGCCAGCAGCTTCGCAAGGGTGCTCTTACCGGATCCCGCCGGCCCGTCAATAGCGACAACCAAATTCTTACTCCTTATGTCTCAGTATCGTATTCTATCGCGTTTCCCTAATCCTTGTAGCTCCGCTTCCGTCAGAGGCCGTGATTCCCCCGGACGCAAGCCCCCGATACGCACCGGGCCTATCCGAACCCGGAGGAGTTTCGCCGGATGCAGATGGAAATGGGAAAAAATCCGCCGAATTTCCCGGTTTTTCCCCTCAATGAGCACTATCCGCAGGGTTCGGCTGCCCAGCCGCTCTATGCTCCGGGCCTTATACCGGACGCCTTCAATAACAATTCCCCGGCAAAAGGCTTCCGGAACCTCGTCAGGTATATGGCCCGACGCTTCCACCAGGTATTCTTTCTCGATCTCCCGGCTGGGGTGGCTGACGGAAGCGGCAAAATCTCCATCGTTCGTAAACAAAACCAATCCCGAGGACCGGTAGTCTAAGCGGCCTATTGTATACAACCGCTCCGCAATATCCTGCGGGAGAAGGCTCAGGGCCAAATCCCTTCCCTGGGGGTCAGAGGAACTACACAGGTACAGGGGCGGCTTATGCAGGACGATGTACCTGCGCCGGGTCTCGATTTTGACCAAAACGCCGTCAAGACGCACCTCATCGCCAGCGCCTACCTTTATCCCCAATTCCGCCGCCTTCTGTCCGTTAACCGTCACCCGGCCTGAAACAATGAGCCGTTCCGACGCCCGGCGGGAGGCCGCGCCGGCATGAGCAAGGTACACCTGAAGCCGCATCGTTTTTTCGCTCCCCTCCCCCGCCGTCCCTTCCGCCGGAACGGCGCCGGCCTTATTCGTCTCCCGCAGCCTCAAACCGGTCGTTCTCCATTTCGTTGAGTTTAGGCAGATCCGCGATGCTTTCCAGGCGAAAAAATTTCAGAAAATCCCTGGTAGTCCCATACTGTACCGGCTTTCCCGGGACATCCTTCTTACCGGCTTCCCGAATGAGATTTTTTTCCAGAAGAAGGCGTATCATGGTATCCGCCTGCACGCCCCGGATTTGCTCAATTTCACTCCTGGTTATGGGCTGTTTATAGGCGATGATTGACAGGGTTTCCAGCGCGGCCTTGGAAAGTTTAGCCTCGTTCTTTTTTCCATACCGCTCCCGCAGATTATACCAATATTCCTTTTTGGGAGAAATCATCACTCCCCCGCCTATGCGGGATAGTTCCAGCCCCGAATCCATCCGGGCATACCGTTCTCCCAGGTTTTCGAGCGCTTTGGCCACTATGTCCTTGGAAAGCCCGGAAATACGGACCACCGCGGCTTCGTCCAGGAGATCGGCTTCAAGGTAAAGTATGGCTTCCACGAGGGCGGTTTCTTTTTCCAAGGATACATCCATATTAATTTTTACCGCCCTCTTCGGCAATGGCGGCAACCGCCGTCCGGCGGCGAATCACGATATCCCCAAACATGCGGTTCTGAAAGATGAGAATCATCCGGAATTTTACAGCCTCCAAAACAGCAAGAAAGGCGCATATAATATCCATGATTGAACCGTTCCGAACGACAAGGTCGGCAAAGTAACATTCTCCCCGGTTTTCAAGCCGCTCCGTCATCAGGGCTATCTTTTCATTGATCGAAATTTCTTCATACAGATCGATGATATGTTCATCCGAAAGGTTGTTCATAAGATTGGAAAAAGTCCTGAGAAGGTCCCAAACATCGACCCGTTCCCATAATTCTTCATCGGTAAAGGGCAACGGCTGCTGGAGCTTTTTCCGTTCAATGATCCATTCGGCTTCCCGTTCCTTTTCTTCCATTAATTCAGACAGCTTTTTGAATTTTTGATATTCTATGAGTTTTTCCACAAGCTCCTGGCGGGGATCCTCAATATCATCCTTAATTTCCACTTCTACTGGCAGGAGCATTCTGGATTTAATATACACCAGAGTGGCCGCCAATACATGAAATTCGGTTAAATCTTCCAGATCAAGTTCCGCCGCATAACTTAAATAGCCTAAATACTGCTCGGTTATCTGGGCTATGGGAATATCATAAATATTAACTTCATTTTTTTTTATTAAAAAGAGCAGAAGATCCAAAGGGCCCTCAAATTCTTTTACTCTGAAACGATGGCCGACGCCGGTTTGTATGGCTTCCATTAGCGTTAAGTATAGCAATCCTGCCCCCGGTGAGTAAATACCCCGCCAGACCCCGCATATCTGATCCGGGGAGAAACTCTTACGCGCCCCTTGGAGTTTGTTGCGCTTGTTGGTTTTTGCGTCACTTTGTGCCGCAAAAACCACAATTTATGGGCTGCTTTGGCAGTTTGCGCGGTAAAAACCCGCCTAATCGGCGATTCTTGGGGGGTTTAAGCGCGAAGCGCAACGGGCCGCTAAAAGAGCCCGGAGGAAGGATCCGGGTTCTTTCTCGGT
>JAIRSS010000142.1 GCA_031255315.1 Spirochaetaceae bacterium | reverse complement strand
GACGGTCATGAATAATCCCTGGGATTTATCAAAATATTTATAACGGGCCATAGTAAAGAGATTATAGCACATTGTTTGTGTTTTGGATACTTTTCCGACAGTCTCAACAGGACTGTATATGCTTCGCCGCTAAAGCGGCTCGGGGTTCCGTGTGGCTAGGTCATTCGCTACGCTCATTCCAACGACACACTCCACCCACATTTTTACAAGCCCTGGAAACCTACGGTTTCCTTTATCGGGCTTGCAAAAATGTCATATACAGCCGGAACGTTATATGCCATTTTTGGATAAAAAATGAACATGAATATTTTGTGTATGTTTTTTTGGTGATAGTCGCAAAGAGGGTTGATACCAACGCTTATTAGCCTAAAAACGCTATATATAGGGGCCAAGTCTACAATGACACACCATATATAGCGTCGAGAATTCATATCAACCCTATTTCAGACTATCACCTTTTTTTTATACTATTGGCTTTTATTCAATTACCGGAGCTTTTTCCGTAATTTTCTGCGGTTCTTCCGGTTCGATATCCGTTTTTCCTCCGCGGCGGCGTCGTGAACAGGCGGCGCATTCTTGTCCGGAAACCGGAACACCGGTTTCCGGTCGGGAAGGCGGGAAACAATGATAAGCCAGACGCCGCCCCCCGCTATCATCAGGAAATTCAGTATCTGTCCGGTCGTAAAGTTGAAAAGAGATGAAAACAGGGCCGGCGGGACGCCGTTTTTTACCAGTTCTATCCGGTACCCCAGATCCGCGTCAGGCTCCCGGAAGTATTCCAGGATAAAGCGGATAAATCCATAGCCCATGATATAAACGCCGGCTAAAAAACCCGTGAAGGGTTTCCTGTTCCGCATAAGCCAGATGATAAGCCACAGCACTACCCCTTCAAAAAAGGCCTCGTAGAGCTGCGAGGGATGGCGGGGCAAATTCACCATGCTCTGACCGGTTATGTCTATGCCGGCTTTCCCCGCAATTTCCTGCACCCACCCCTCGGCAGTGGAAAACCACTGGGCATTCGGAAAGATCATCCCAAGAGGGCCGGCAGTAACCCGTCCGTACAGTTCGGCGTTGGCAAAGTTGCCCAGCCGCCCGAAGGTGTAGCCCAGCGGGATACTGGCCCCGAACATATCCGCAATTTCCCGTCCGTTGATTTTTTTGATTTTTGAATACATCACGAACCCTGCGATGCCGCCAATAACGCCGCCGTGGTAGCTCATGCCCGCCAGCCCCGTAAACCGTCCGTTCCGGAAAGGCCAGAATATGAGCCAGGGCTGCAAGACATAGATGTCGCTCGGCTCGTACACCAGCGTCGAGAAGATTCGCGCTCCTATAATCAGGCCCGCGATTCCCGCGACAAACAGCCCCGAAAGTTCGTCCTCGTTCATGGGGAAATTCCGTTCCCGCACCTGTTTCCGGTAGAGCAGAAAGGCGATGGCAAAGGCTACAAGGTACATAAGGCCGTACCACCGGATCGGCAGGCCCGGAATGATCTCCGGATGAAGCCAGGAAGGAAAAGGTATTGATAATAACATGACGCCTCGCTACGGTTTGAATCCCCGGCCCATAGCCTTGGATACGGTTAATTTCAAAAAATTATTTTCTTTTTTGAGCTTTATAATTTCGAGCTGCTGGGCTTTTACCGTCTCAAGGAGATCTCCCTGAGTCATAGCCCCGGAATGAAGCAGTTCTTCCACATATTCGGCCTTGGCCTCAAAATCGATCTCCGCTTCCAAAGCCGCTTCCTGGAAACTTTCTTCGATCCGTTCCCCCAGGGAAAACCCCTCTTCTTTGAAAAGGAGCATCTTGTCGGCAATCCGGTAGATCGCCTGGGCCAGGAGCGACTGAGGCTTATACAGGATGATAGGAAGCCGGGAAGCAAGAGCCATATCCTGCAGCCTGTCCCGGTAGATGACCCCCAGATGCTCGATCTGAATATCCAGATATTCCTCGCAGGACCGGCGTATTTTTAAAGCCACGTCTCCATCTTTCGGGTCGTCTATCATGTTCATTATGAGTTGGGGATGAAACTGGGCCGCGCTTTGCCGGAATTTTTTATAGGAGCTGGAATCCCGCTTGGCGATTTCCTTGAGCATGTGGGGAATATAGAGCCGGTTCTTCCCGGAACTATCCTTGCGGACCTGCTCCAGATAGGCGTACGCCTTGCTTCCCTTGGGAATCAGGGTATACATCAGGCGGAAAACCGCGTTTTTCAGGAAGACGTAGGCGTTCAAGGTAGCGGTAACCGCCGGAGCGGTTACGATGATCCCCCGCCCGGAAAGGAGGAAAAAGTCCAGAATAGATTGATGGGTTCCCGCTCCCAGGTCCAGAATGAGGATGTCTGTAGTGGATTCCAGGGTCTGGAATCGTCTAATCAGGATGTTGCGCTGGGATGCTTTGAGACTGGCGCTGCCGGGGATTTCCCCATCCCCGGGGATGAATCTGAGGCCCGGTATTTCCGTTTCCAGTATCACCTGGGAAAAAGACGAACGGGTGTTGTTCAGGAACGTCCCGATCCCTGCTTTCGGGGCTTGCTGGCCCAGAACCAGGTGCAGGTTCGAAGCCCCCAAATCAAGGTCCGCCAAAACCACCCGCAGTCCGGCTTGGGCAAAGGCAATAGCCAGATTCGCCGAAACCAGGGATTTTCCCACCCCGCCTTTCCCGCTTGCAACCGGTATAATCTTCACGTCGCATCCTCCATCCCGGCCCGTATTGCGGAACCTCCGGCGCCGGTTTCCGGCAGGACCGGGCCGCAGGCTGCCGGTATATCCCCGGCGTCCGCCGCTTCCTGCGCTGTTGCATTCCCCCCCCTCGGCGCGCCCAGGATATGGGTAACAAGGGCCGATATCCCCAAGACGGAGAGGGCGTCAAAAACCGCAAGGAACAGGAGAAAGCCCAAAACAAACAGCGTTTTCCCCGCGTCGTCGCTCAAGGCCTGAGCCAGAGTTTCCAAAGAAAGGAAGAACCACCCCAGGTTCGCCGCGATGGCCACCGCTTTTCCCGCCATATACAAATACGCATAGGGAACATATTCCTCAAATTTCACCAACAAGAAGAAAGCCGCCAGGAGAAACAGCGCGTTAGGGGCCGCATATACTAAAAGAGGGAACGGAAAACCTGAATTGGTCCGGGGTAAGGACGCCGCCGGTAATATCCAGAGCATCCCCAAAAGACGGATCAAATCATACATAAAAATACT
>JAIRSS010000079.1 GCA_031255315.1 Spirochaetaceae bacterium | reverse complement strand
CGCCCTGGGCACTAAGGTTATCATTGACGGGAGTCTGAAAAAGGGCAAAATTCACATTGATTATTATTCTATGGAAGACCTGGACAGGCTGCTGGAAATTCTGAAAAAGGCGAGGTAGGGGAGGCGGATACAGAAGGAAAGAGCCGGACTCTCTGAGCGGCCCGGCGAAACTTCATCCTTTGCCGGAACGGAAAACCCGGATACGAAAAGCCCGGGTAGTCAAATACCCCCGGCAAAGCCGGGGGATTACCCATTTTATTCATCACACCCACAAATCAACAACCCCGCCCTGAAGTCGAACCCGCGGTTCGGCGGGGTATGAAACCCTTCGCTGCGAATCAAACTGTTGAGAGGGGCGGGAATTCCGGGGGAACATCCCGGGGGTATGCACGAAGTTCGGGTTATCCGGATTGGAACCGCTTCAATACGAAAGATCTGTGTTAATCCGATTACTCTGCGGACCTCATCCCTGCCTTTTAATCCAAGCAAACTCCCAGCAATGCAATTCTCACATAGAACTCATAGAAAGAACGCGGTATCCCGGGAAAAACGGGGGATACCCGTGCGGGAATGAGGCCCTACCTGAAAAGTCCGACCATGATGGATATGATACTGGCGTTGGTTATATCCACCAGGAAGGAACCGACAATGGGTACAACGAAAAAAGCCCGTTCAGAATGGCCGTATTTGCTGGTTATGGCCTGCATACAGACCAGGGCGTTCGGGGTCGCGCCAAGGCCGAATCCGCAGAGGCCGCTTGCCATGACCGCCGAATCGTAATTCTTGCCGAAGAGCCGGAACACCAGGAAATAGGCGATTACCAAGATGAGGGCTACCTGGACCACCATCAATACTAGCAGGGGTATCGCTAGGTTGATAAGCTGCCAAAGCTGTAGGGAGTTAATCGCCATGGTGATGAACAGCGCCAGGGTTATATCGCCGATCATGCCGATAGCTTTGGAGTCTATGGCGTATTTACCGGATTTATCGCCAATATTGCGGATGATGATCGCAATGAGCATCGCACCCATGTAGGAAGGCAGGGTAATACCGATCTGCTTCAGGTAGTTCGTCAGCGCCGAGCCGACGCCGGTGGCCACCAGCACCCAGGCCAGGTTCTTCATCAGGTGCGGACCCGATATTTTGTCCTCTTCGTCCGCTACGTCCATCGGCGGCGCTTCCTTCGCCATGGTCCCAATCTCTTCCAACACCGCTTCCTGTTCCGCTTCGGTATCAATGAGATTAAGAGTCTTCATGGTGTTCGGAGTTTTAATTTTATGAAACTTGATGATCCATTCTCCCAAGGGTCCCCCTACCAGAGAACCGGCGACCATACCGAAGGTGGCGCAGGCGATGCCGGCGCTCAAAGCGCCTTGTATACCGTACTCATCTTCAAACAAAGCGCCGAAAGCGCCGGCGGTGCCCAGTCCGCCGATCATGGGGACCGAACCCCCGATGATGCCCATGAGAGGGCTCAAGCCGAAGGTCTGGGCTATGGGAATACCCGCGGCATTTTGGACAATCGAAACCACAGTGGAGACGCCCCAGAAGGCAAGGACCATAAGGCCCCCTTTCAACACCAGTTTATAGCTGGCGTTCATTCCAACGGTACAAAAAAAGCAGGTCATGAAGACCTGTTGCAGCGTACTGTCAAAGACGAAGTGAACGATCCCGTTGGCTTGCAGGACTGCCGCGATGACGGCAACCGGCAGGCCCCCGACCGCGGGCGCCGGAATGGACAGGCGCGTCAGCGCCGGAATCTTTGACCGGATCCAGACGCCCCAGTAATACATTATGGCGCCCAGCGCCGCCGCTTGGAGGATGTCGAACTTGAGCTGTAAAATTCCATTTACAAAAACCGCTTCCATAAATTGTCTCCTCTACTAAGTTAGTTATATAAGTACAGGATGTTTCGCATTTTGTAAAGCGAAATGTGGTATGTTTTGAGCCCGCCCATACCGTTTTTCGCCGTACGCGCCGCTTCTCTATCCGCCCGGCAGCCCCGATACGCGACTCGCACTGACGGCGCCTGTTTAGTCCGGTTGATACGCACCCGGATCATCGTGCATGGTTAGTTTGAAATCGGAATTGCCGCGCTTCCTGGCGCAAAGATTGACAAAATACCTGAAGTTGTCTAATCTCCCTCTTAATTGAGGAATCCACATGATACTTATTGGAGAAAAGATTAACGGTTCTATTCCCAAAACCGGCGCCGCCATTGCTGAAAGGAATGAAGAGTATATTAGGGAGATTGCCAAAAAGCAGACTGACTGTATGGCTTCGTATCTGGATGTCTGTGCTTCGGTTCCTCCCGATAAAGAACTGGAAACGCTCAGGTGGCTGGTAGGCGTGGTTCAGCAAGAGTCGGACCTCCCCATCTGTTTGGACAGCCCCAACGCTGACGTTTTTGCCGAAGCAATCACGCTCTGCAAAAAACCCGGTATAATCAACTCTGTTTCTATGGAAGGCGATAAAATCGAAAAAATTTTCCCCGTCATCGCCGGCACCGAATGGCGGTGCGTGGTCTTGCTCTGCGATAATACGGGAATTCCCGGTTCCGCCGAAAAACGTCTTGAGGTGTTTGAACGGATTCTGGAAAAAGCCGAAGAATACCGGATTGCGCCGGAGAGGCTCTATGTTGATCCGGTGGTTGAAATGCTCGCTTCATCGGAAACAGGGGCCCGTAAAGTCCTTGATACCATCAGAAAAGTGAAGGCTCGCTGTCCTGATGTTCATATTACTTCCGGCGCCAGTAATATCTCCTTTCAGCTTCCCCTCAGAAAATTCATCAACCGCAGTTTCATCATCCTCTGCATGAGCGCGGGTATGGACAGCGCTATCGTCGATCCCACCGACAAGGACACGCTGGCCCTCATCTATGCCGCCGAAGCTCTCCTGGGTAGAGACGAAATGTGCATGGAATATATCAGCGCGTACCGGGACGGTTTGTTCGAAAAATAACGAATTCTCCGCTATCGGGTTGAAGTATTGTACAGAGCCTGATTTGCAGACGCGCCGGGGACGAAAGCCCCCGGTTCGCCGCCGCCTTTCCTGGATGGTTGTTATTCACCTTCTGGACATTAGCCGCGCCACGGTACTCATGGGAAACCTCTGCGCGGCGAAAAACTACCGTTCCTCCCGGATTACCGCTTCCATAAAGCCCGCGTCCCCGATCTTTCGGGCTACGGATTCCACATCCTCCGCTTTGATTCCCGCAAGCACCACCCGGTATAAGTCGCCGCTCCGCTCATACGCCGGATTCAAACCGACGTTTTGCAACTGTTCAAAAGCATCCACCGCATGACGGGGCACTCTGAACGCGCCAATCTGAAGGCGGTACCGCTTACCGGCGTCCGCCGGGGGAATACCGGGTTTGATCGTCGCCGGGGGACGCGAAGCCGCCGCCGGCTGAACCCTTGCGGCGGGCGCCGCCGCCAATGAGACGGCTTCTTCGGATGCCGGTACGGAAGACGGCGCAGGGGCATCCGGCTGGTTTCTTCGGACCGGGGCCGACCGGTCGAAACCCGGATCGGGCTGGCTTGAGAAAACGTCGGAGACCACCGGCGCGGGGGTTTCGGACACCGAGACCGCGGCGGGCGAGGGCGCGGGAGCTGGCGCAGTTCCCGCACCGGGCCGCGTCATACTTACCTGCGGAACCGGTTCCGCCAGAGGCGCCGCCGTTCCCGCACCGGGCCGCGCCATACTCGCCCGTGGAACCGGTTCCGCCGGGGGGCTCAGAATTTCCCGCTCCGGGGGCCGGGCCGGCCTGCCGGTATCCTGAGGCAGAGCGACGGCTTCAAGACTTTCCACCCGTACCGGCGCGGTACCGGTAGCGAGCATGTCCAACTGTTCCGCCGCTCCTTGCGACAGGTCAATGATCCGGGCGGACACAAACGGCCCCCGATCATTCACCCGCACAACAACCGATTTGTTATTGTGCTTATTTGTTACCTTCAGCATAGTCCCAAAGGGAAGGGTTGGGTGAGCCGCGGTTAACTGGTTGGGGGTAAAAATCTCCCCCGAAGCGGTAGGCCGCCCCCCAAATTCTATCCCGTACCAGGATGCAACCCCTTCCTGAGAAAAAATGCCAAACTGACTGTCTGGAACTTGAGCTCCGCATATCCCTGCTAAACCCAAGCCAATTAATAATAACGCAACATTCCTTGTCATTCACTCATTATCGGCAAGCGCCAATTAAATAGTTAAGAAAAAGTCTGGTACAACCTTTGGCAGAAGGCCGGAATAGACAAGTACTCCCTTCTATCCCTATCGGCCCTACCGGGCTCTCTTTCCCTGCTTCGCGCCTGTCTTTCGTAAAACCGGAAAGAAAACTCTCCTGCCTATCTGTCCTTATTCAGTCATAGCGGATCCCCAGCCGTTTATCCTCTTCCTCAGGTTTTGCGCTGTTTTCATGCCCCGTTTCCCCCCATACAACGAACCTCCGGTTCTCCTGAGGGGCGTCCTTCCCAAAGGCGGCGTCAAGGCCATACCGGGCTTCACGCGGCGGCAATGAGACCCCGCCTTATATGAAGTGGCGTATGCTCTTTTCCTCCTGAAAGCCCGAGAGTTTTGCCAGGGCGAATGTGGAGAAAGAGCTGATCATCACATCCAGGAAAGTTCCAATGGCGATGAGATAGAAAGCCAGCGGCTTCAGATTGAGGTAGCCCGCCTCGAAATCCCGGCTGTATCCCAGGCTGAGGAGCGCTAAGGCGGTGTAGGCCCCGTCTCCGGGATGACGCGCCAGGAGAAAGGATATGAGCACGGCCCGGAGGCCGATGGCCGCCGCGTCCGCGATAGTAATTCCCAGGCTGGAATACGACTTGATGATCACGATGAACGCCGCCGCCGCGACCATAGCGCTGCCGGCTCGTCCAAAGGAGGCGAAGAGGGGAAGGCACACGGCATTGGCCCGCCGGCGGACGCCGAGATTTTCCTTCACATTCCGCAGCAAGACCGGCAGGGTAAAGTTTATATCTCCTGAAAAAAACGCCGCGATGCCGGGCCCCAGGGAACCGTAAAGCACCGCCCAGGGATTGATCTTTGGTCTCAAGAAGTAGAGGAACAGGGGAAAGACGCCGAAGGTCAGAATTACGCTGAAAACCCCCAAAAGGAGGATCAGATCCCGAAAGGTTCCGGATTGGCTGACCCCGCGGTACTGTACCGCCCAATAGGCGCTTATGGCAATGAGTACCGGGAACAGGATTTCCGAAAAGAGGCTGACAATGTGATAAAAAACCCGGGACAGGGAATCCACCAGGGAGACGACCTGTTTGGAATACGTCCGGTCGCAAGAAAGGCCGACGCCCACAAAAAACGCGCAGATATACGCCGGAAAAAGATACACCCCATCGGTTATCAGGGCCATAAACATATTGGACGGGAAGAGTTCCATGATGCTTTCCGGTATGCTAACGGAAACCGTCTCAACCTGTTCTTCTATTAAGATAGGAATACGTCCGGGGGGAAAGATCAGTGTAGCGGCTATTCCCATAGCGATAACAAATACGGAGATTACCAGCATCATCAGGAAAGACCGCGCCGCCACGCGCCAGAATCGGCCCTCCTGACGCAGTTCATACATACCTATTACCATGGAAAAAAACAGAACCGGCACTGCGGCGTAGCGCCCTATTCTGATGGCGAGAGCTTCAATCCAGGCAAGCCACTCCATGATAAACTGATTGTCCTGGGGAAGCAGAAACCCCAAAACTAGACCCAGCACGGAACCAACTAAGAATTTGATCCAAACCTTCATGGACGAATCATACTTTATTGATCCATTGGGGTCCATACCCGGCGTGAATCTTTTCGTACTTGCATCTGGTCCAAACGGCGGCCCTTCGGTTCAGGGGCGGAGTTTTGTATCATCCGCCGGCGTATGTATTCGGCTTGTAACACAAGATTTTTTATAGTATTCTCACTATATGCCGGTAGATACAGGAATCTGGATAAAACCCGCCGCAAAACAAGAGAAAAAACTCAACAAACCGGAAGAATTCAGGGTTATACTCCTGAACGATCATTACACCACTATGGAATTTGTCGTGGAAATTCTGATGCGTATCTTCCATAAAAACCTTGAAGACGCAAACCGCATTATGATGGACGTACACCGGAAAGGCAAAGGAATCGTAGGAATTTATCCCTACGACATAGCTCAAACCAAGGTGAACCAGGTTCACGAAACCGCCAGGGAACATGAGTTTCCGCTCCGGTGCATTGTGGAAAAAGCGTGACCCGCGTTTTCCAGGCTGATACACGGTGATTTTACCGGCAGCATAGGCAGGGAGGGATATCGAGAATGAAAATTAGCCGCCGGGTGGTGGCGATCATGCACGCCGCTTATAACGAAGCGCGAGTCCAGAATCATGAGTATATTACTCCTGAACATATCCTCTACGCCGCTCTTGCCTTTCCTGAGGTCCAGAGTATCCTGACCGGCGCGGGCGCCAATCTGGATCAGATCAAACACGGCATGGAAAGCTATTTTGAGCAGAAGATCCCGGTGCTGGACAATACCGAGCCGACTCAAACCGTCGGCTTTCAGAGCGTTCTGGAACGGGCTATGCTCCAGAGCCAGTCTTCCCAAAAGGACACCCTGGATGTAGCCGACATTCTGGTATCCCTCTACGATGAGGAACGGAATTACTGCGCCTATTCCCTCCGCAAGGCGGGGGTTACCCGGCTGGAGCTTTTGGAAAGCATCTCCCACGGCGCGGAGGCCGAAGGGGACGGTATGTACACCTTTGGGAAGGTAAACCCCGTGAATTTCTCAGGCGGCGTAAACCGGGAAGAAGCCCCGGACGAGGGGGATTCCGCCGCCGGCGGTTCCCCGAAAAAGGGAGCCGGAGGTTCCCAGGGGGCTCCGAAACGGAGCGTCCTGGAGCGGTACGCCGCGGACCTTACCGCCCTGGCGAGGGAAGGCAAGCTGGAGCCGGTCATAGGCCGGGAGGCGGAACTTGACCGGACCGTGCAGGTTCTCTGCCGCCGGATGAAAAACAATCCTGTTCATGTTGGCGATTCCGGGGTTGGGAAAACCGCCGTCACCGAAGGGCTTGCCCAGCGTATTGTTCAGGGGAACGTGCCCCCCACGCTCAAGGATTTTTCGATTTTTTCCCTGGATATGGGCGCGCTGGTGGCGGGTACGAAATACCGGGGCGATTTTGAGGAGCGGGTTAAGCGCGTAATGGAAGAGATCCTAAAAAAACAACGGGCCATTCTCTTTATCGACGAAATTCATACCCTCGT
>JAIRSS010000003.1 GCA_031255315.1 Spirochaetaceae bacterium | reverse complement strand
CTGCTTTGGCAGTTTGCGCGGTAAAAACCCGCCTAATCGGCGATTCTTGGGGGGTTTAAGCGCGAAGCGCAACGGGCCGCTAAAAGAGCCCGGAGGAAGGATCCGGGTTCTTTCTCGGTCTTCCCACATGCCTGGGTTCCGACGCGGGCGCGCCTTTTGGGTGTACCGCATTCTCCGCTCCGTTTTGGGAACCCACCGGAGGAACCCCGGCGGGCTGAGGGGTCCGTGAAGCGGCTGCTTTAGAAGCGCCCCTCCCGGCGGCGGAACCTTCAGACGCCAGTTTTGCCCCCGGTGAACCCCTGGCTTCCGAAACCGGCTCCGCGCCGACGGGTGCAGGCGGGACCGGCATGGACGCCCCGGAAGGCGCGGCCGGGTCAGAAACTCCGGCGGATTTGGCTTTTCCCGGGGTTTTTTTGTCTTTCTGGGGAAATTCCCGGCCAGGAAACATGATTTGCCGCAGTTTTTCCTCGAATTCCATGACAAGTTCGGGTCTGCCTTCCAGGAACCCAATGACATTATCCCGGCCCTGGCCGATTTTTTCCTCCTCGTAGGAGTACCAGGCGCCCTTCTTATCAATAAGATTATACTTAACCGCGGCGTCCAGAATACCGCCCATCGCGGACACTCCCTTGCCGAACATAATTTCCAGCTCCACCTTCCTGAAGGGGGGGGCCACCTTGTTTTTTGACACCTTGACTTTGACCCGGTTTCCAACGGCGTTTGAATCGCCCTTCTCTATAGTCTCTACCCTGCGGACGTCAAGACGGACCGAAGCGTAGAACTTGAGGGCGTTGCCACCGGTGGTGGTCTCAGGGTTCCCATAGGCTATCCCTATCTTCATACGGATCTGATTGATAAAGACAAGGACGGTTCGGGACTTCCCCATGATGGCGGTAAGTTTCCGGAGGGCCTGGCTCATAAGCCGGGCCTGGAGCCCCACATGAGCGTCCCCCATATCCCCCTCGATTTCCGCCTGGGGGGTCAGAGCCGCTACGGAATCCACCACGATGACATCCACCGCCCCTGAACGAACCAGGCTTTCGGAGATTTCCAGGGCCTGTTCCCCCGTATCAGGCTGGGAAACCCACAAATCATCAATGTTTACCCCCAAGTTTTTCGCATAGATCGGATCGAGGGCGTGTTCGGCGTCCACGAACGCGGCGACGCCTCCCAATTTTTGCGCTTCCGCAATGGCGTGTAAAGCCAGCGTGGTCTTCCCCGAAGATTCGGGGCCGTAAATCTCAATGATCCGCCCCCGGGGATAGCCGCCTATCCCCAGCGCTTCGTCCAGCATGATGGACCCCGAAGGAATGACCTCTATACCTGACGCGTTGGCGTGGGCCCCCAGCTTCATCAAAGAACCGGCGCCAAACTGCTTTTCAATCTGGAGTCTGGCCGCTTCCAGGGCCTTTGCTTTCTCTTCTCCTGTCGCCAAAGGATTCCCTCTGGTTTTTTCTGATTCACTTGTCTTTGCCATATCATTCCTTCCCTTCTATAAGGCGCCGTTTCATCTACCGCTTCAATCATACTAAAAAAAAAGAAAAAAAAATACCCGCTCCGGGAACCTTTCGGGCCGGCGGAGGATCTCCGCCCCTGTCAAGGCGCCGCCGCCTCAACCGGAACGGAATTAACCGGGTTTGCCGATGGAAGCGCCGGCTGACGCTGTTCAAAACCAGCGTTTCCGTAGTATATAGTGATAGTTCACAAACAGACGCACGGGGTTAATCATGCTCAATGAATTTATCGTAACCGCCACCCGATCCATGCGGGCCTATGCTTCCCGGGTAGTGGAATATCTGGCCAGGTTTTCTGGTTTTTCCTCCTTTGCGGACAGCCTTAACGGGATAGATATAGTGCAGGTGGATCGGTTTGCCGATGGGGAGATTGAGGCGGTGGTGAATACCTCAATTCGGGGCAAAGCCGCGGTGCTTTTTGCGAGTTGCGCCCGGAATGAGGAGGGAACGAGCGTGGCGGACGCAAAGATCGAGTTATACCACACGATTGACGCCTTAAAGCGGGCCCAGGCGGCACGGATTCTGGTTTTTGAACCCTTCGTTTCCTGTTCCCGGTCGGACCGTACCGCCCGGCGCAGTTCCGTCGGTCTCTGGGTACACCTCAAAACCCTGGTAAGCCTGGGGACGTCCCATTTTGTCACCTACCATCTCCATTCGGATAAATCCAAGTCCATGCTGGACCCCGCCCTCTGCGCGATTGACGATATTCCCGCCCTTACCTTAATAAAGCGCTATCTCTGCGATGTTTACATACGGGACATAGAAACCTTGGAAAAGGTGGTTCGTCCCCGCTGGGCGTTCTGTTCCGTTGACGCGGGGGGTGAAAAATTAGCCCGGGGCTTTGCCAACGCCTTTGGCGCTCCCCTGGTGGTGGCCCACAAGCAACGGGACTATTCCACGGTCAATACTATCAAATCGATCAATATTTTATCCCACGAACCGGTTGAGGGCAAAGCCCTCTGGATCGTGGACGACATGGTGGACACGGCGGGTTCCGTGGAAAGCATGGTTCACGTCCTGGCGTCCCTGAAACCCGCGGAAATCAACATCCTTGCGGTCCACGCGCTCTTCTCCCCTCCCGCCGTAGAACGGCTCGCCGCCCTGGCGCGGAACAAACTTCTCAACCGGATCATCGTTACCGATACGGTGTCCAGCCCTTCCCCCAGGGGTCTCCAGGGCGTCCCCAACCTGGAAGTGGTTCCTTCCGCGGAACTTTCCGCAAAAATTGTCCGCGCCATTATGACCAACAGCTCAATGAGCAAACTCCTCAGAACGTTTAACGCGGAGTTGTATCTTAAATCGCCTAAGCTGTTTAACCAGTGGGAAGCCGGTCCGGGAGGGCGTCCTCAGGAAGCTGAACCCGATGGCGCTAAACAGTGAATTCCCGCCCGGATTTTGATACAAGCGGGAATCGTCAGCGCTGGGTCT
>JAIRSS010000267.1 GCA_031255315.1 Spirochaetaceae bacterium | reverse complement strand
CATGGACTCAATGATGAGGATGGTATCCCCGGATTTTACCTGGGCGCCCTCGTCTACGGCATAGCGGATAACCGTTCCCGCCACCGGAGCGGGAACGATTAAGCCCCCGACAGCCGCCGGCGCAGCCGCGCCTCCCGAGGCGGGGGCAACGGCCACCGTCCCTGCGGGGGCGACCACCACGTTATAATTCACGCCGTCCACGTTGACCGTATACTTGGCGGCCTGTCCTGCGGCTCCGGCTCCTTGAGCGGCTCCTTGAGCTTGGGGAGCGCCGTCTTCGGGCTTAAACACCACCGGACCCTGGGACCGTTTCTTAAAGAAGTCGGGGGCAACCTTGGGGAACATGGCGTAGGTCAGGACGTCTTCTTCCGTAACCGAGGAAGTCCCCAGGAGCTTCTTCGTTTCCTCTTCGAGCTTCTGGTATTCGGCGGGAATATCGTCCGCGGGGCGATGGGTGATCTCTTTGTCCATCTTGAGGGCTTCCAGCGCTTTTTTAACCACATCCTGATTCTTGGGAGCCGAACACGCGCCGTATTTACCCGCCAGAAGGTCCTGGAATTCCCCGGAAAGCCGGTTGTACCGGCCAAAAAGCACGTTGAACACCGCCTGGGTACCCACGATCTGACTGGTGGGAGTAACCAGCGGCGGATACCCCGCGTCCTTTTGAACAACCGCAATCTCCTTGAGCACATCGTCGATCTTGTCGGAAGCGCCCTGTTCCTTGAGCTGGCTTTCCAGGTTGGAGAGCATCCCGCCGGGAACCTGGGACGCCAGGATACGGGTATCGGCGCCCAGAAAACTGGACTCGAATTTCTTGTAGTTCTTCCGGACCTCCCGGAAATACGCCGCGATTTCCAGAAGAAGCATGGTATCAAGGCCCGTATCATAGGGGGTGCCTTTGAAAATCTCCACCATGGTTTCGGTTGGGCTGTGGCTGGTCCCCATAGCCAGGGAAGAAATGACCGTATCCAGTATCTCCGCCCCCGCTTCGGCGGCCTTGGTCAGGGCAGCCACCGACATACCGGTCGTGGCGTGGGAGTGTATCTCAATGGGAAGGTCCACCGCCTTCTTGATGGCCTTCACCAGGTCATACGCCGCGTAGGGCTTCAAAAGGCCGGACATATCCTTTATAGCGATGGAATCGGCCCCGATGCCGACGTATTGCTTTGCCAGTTCCACGTATTTTTCTATCGTATGGAACGGAGTTACCGCGTAAGAAATAGCCGCCTGGATATGCTTGCCCGTTTTCTTGGCGGCGTTGGTCGCGGCCTGAAAGTTCCGGGGATCGTTCACGGCGTCGAAGATGCGGAATACGTCAACCCCGTCCTTCGCGGCGGTTTCCACAAATTTGGCCACCACATCATCGGCGTAATGCCGGTAGCCCAAAAGATTCTGTCCCCGGAGCAGCATCATGATCCGGGTATTCGGAAGGGCGGTCTTGAGTTTTTTCAGCCGCTCCCACGGGTCTTCGTTCAGGAAGCGGATACAGGAATCAAAGGTAGCGCCGCCCCAGGCTTCCAGGGCAAAAAAACCAACTTTATCCAGCTTTTCACAAGCCGGCAGCATGTCGGCGGTTACCATACGGGTAGCAAACAACGATTGATGAGCGTCCCGCAGGACTAAATCAGTAAGTTGAACTTTAGCCATCTTGTTTCATCCTTAAAATTAAGAATTCGTTTTACGATATTCGGTAACCGCGGCGGTAATAGCGGCGGTTACCGCAGTTTTGGCGGCGCCGCCAGCCGGGGCTTTTCCCGCAGGGGCGCCTGAGCCCGCCGGTCCCCGAACATCCGCATCCCATCCCAATGCGTGAATAACCTTGCCCGCCAGGGAAATACAGATAATCATAATTATCAAAAATCCGAATACAACACCCATACCAAGAACGGTGAGTACCCCGCTTTGCCCCAGCATCTCGACGATCGTCATACGACCTCCCTCTTCCTGTGAAATTAAAAGCCCTTATCCGCTTTTTTAAAAGGAATTTATTAAAAAGATACTCTAGATGTCCCGCTTTATTCAAGGCCGCGCATTACCCAATAGTTAGACGCTCTTAGCGGGAACATCGTAAGAAACGCGAGTTAGTATGTATATTTGGAAGTAGAGAAACCTTGCATCGTGGGGATACAGAAACAGACAAGTGTATTGGCGCACCCAAGCGTCCGGCCTTTGAACCAAGCGTTTAGGAGGAATGGATATGGCGATAAATCCGGCAATTCTATCGGAGGCGGTAAGACAATCGGTGTTCATGTATGACGCGGCCTATTACAACCGGATTCTTCGGACTTTAGTCTTCGGGCTTTAGTCTTCGGACTTTAGTCCGATGTATTCGATACTTGACTATGGTGCGCCAGACGTGTTTGACTTACGGTAGGTCGTTTAACGGCGTCTACCTGACGGGGTACAGTCCAAACCCAAGTCAGATGGAAAAGTCTCTCGTGTAAAATTGCGGAACTCTTTTAATGCCGCTTAATTTTTTCTATAATAGTTGAACTATGGCGGTTGATCCGGCAAATCCCTTAATCGTGCAAAGTGATAAAACACTGCTTCTTGATGTTCATGCTCCAGACGCGGAGAAGGCGAGGGCCGCCATCCTGCCCTTTACGGAATTGGAGAAGTCCCCGGAACACATCCACACCTTCAGAATCACCCCCCTTTCCCTGTGGAACGCCGCCAGCGCGGGGCTGGCTCCCCCGGATATCGCCGCCGTGCTGGAAACCTACACCCGCTATCCTATCCCGCCGGGAATCATTGAAGGCTTTGCCGATACCATGTCCCGGTATGGGAAGATACGCATGGTTTCCGGGGATCAGCTTGCCGCCGCGTCGGCCTTGCCCTCGGCCTTGCCGGCGTCCTTGCCCTCGGCCTTGCCAGCGGCCTTGCCGGGGGAACTTTTCCTGATTGCCGAAGACCCCGCCGTCCGGACGGAAATAGGGGCCGCCAAAGCCCTGAACAAGTATCTGGAAGAGACGGACCGGGGGTTCAGACTGCGCCTGACGGACCGGGGCATTGTCAAGCGGGAACTCATCCGGCTGGGATGGCCGGTGCAGGACCTGGCTCCGCTGGTTTCGGGAGAACCGCTGGCAATCGCCCTCCGGGAAACCAGCGGCGGGGGCTTCCCCTTCAGCCCCCGGGATTACCAGATCGAGGCCGCCCGGTCTGTGCTGGGGGACGGCGGACCGGGCGCGGGCTATGGGGTGGCCGCTCTTCCCTGCGGATCGGGGAAGACCATCGTGGGGATGATCGTCATGTCCCTCCTTAAAACCAACACCCTGGTGCTGACCGCTAATGTGGCGTCAGTGCATCAATGGATAAACGAGCTGCTGGACAAGACCAATTTGACGCCGGAACAGATCGCCGAATACACAGGGGATTCTAAGGCAGTGGCGCCGGTTACCGTGGCCACGTATCAGATTCTTGCGTGGCGGCCTACAAGGGATGGGGATTTCCCCCACTTCAAGCTGTTCCGGGAGCGGGCCTGGGGGCTTATCGTCTACGACGAGGTTCACTTGCTCCCGGCGCCGGTGTTCCGGGTAACCGCGGAATTACAGGGGGTTAAGCGCCTGGGCCTTACCGCCACCCTGGTCCGGGAAGATGGTGCGGAGGACGCGGTGTTCAGCCTCGTGGGGCCTAAACGCTATGACGTGCCCTGGAAAGACTTGGAAGGCAAGGGGTGGATCGCCAGCGCGGTCTG